>JABHOU010000073.1 GCA_018695085.1 Opitutia bacterium
CGAAGTACACGAAATGCGTGCCAAGCCAGATGGCTTTGAATTAACTTTTACACAAGCGGCAGACTCCGTCTCTCTCGAGAAGACCTCTTCCTACGCAATGAAAGCTTATACCTACATCTATAAGAGTGGTTACGGAAGCCCTGTGGTCGACAAGACCACACCTTCAATTAAAAAGGCAGTGCCCGCCAAAGACGGCAAAAGCGTACGGATTCATGTCGAGGGTCTCGTCAAGGGTAACGTCCACGAATTAAAAATGCCCGGCATTCGCCTAAAAGGCTCGGAGCAAACCCTCCTTCATGACGTAGCCTATTACACCCTTAACGAAATCCCCAAAGGCTGAGTTGCCAAGATTGCCGCCTGACAGTCTCTATTTCTATCCGCTACCTCTTCCAGAATCTGCAAACAGGCTATGGGCGGCACGCCGGCAGGGCCGAGTGCATGTTCTGTCATTCCAGGGTGGCGGGCTTGGTCGGTGGAAACCGGAAAAATCTGTACTTCTTCATCGAATGACTTTCCTCAGTCCCGGACAGATGCCGACCATCGGTCGCAAAACCATAGATCGCAAGGGAGTCGACCTGATTCGTCGCTGGATAGCTGAAATGAAACCCCAACAAAAATGATGCCCTTCCGAATGAAGTTTTTTATGGCAAGTCTTCTTGCCCTTTTTTTTCACTCGATTACTTTTGCTGCAACTGCCGGCAGGTCTTCTTCCAAGGATCTTGTGGTTGCATCCGATGGTCGCGTACAGGCTGTCGTTTTGGTTGCTCCTGACGCCAGTGTAAACGAAGCCCTGGCGGCGAAGGACTTGGTCAAGTACGTCGGTATGATGTGCGGACAAGCTCCGACGCTCATCGACACGGAAACCGAGATAAAGAGCGCCATGGCGGGCAAAGGCCCGAAGTTAATACTGGGAGAGTTGGCACTCCGCTCCAAGCCAACCCTTCGTGTCTCCCTCGAGGGAGTCCTCAAGAAAAAGCCTCACCTGCGTACCGATGGAATTGTCCTGCTTCGCGACGGCGACAAGGTCTACATAGCGGGCAACAACGATCTCGCCCATTATTTTGCGGTGGCGGAGTTACTGCGTCGCTGGGGTTGCCGTTGGTACATTCCCACGGATTTCGGTGAGTGCGTACCCGATGAGCGAGACCTGAAGATAGGCGACTTGGATTTCGCCTTCTCTTCACCGTTTGAAATTCGTTCCTACTGGATTTCATGGGTGGGGGACAATTCGGGAAGGAAGGAGTTCCAGATGAGAAACATGATGTCCGGCCGTGGCGACCTTCCGCCCACGGGCCATGCCTTGGGCAAGTATACCAAGGGCTTGGGCAAAGGCACGTTCAACTTTCCCATAACTGATCCCAAAACCGCCGAGTACGTTGCGGGAAAGGTGGAGTCCATGTACGCCTCGAGCAAATCCTTTTCCCTTGGGATGGAGGACGGTTCATACGATTCGGCTTATCCGGGGGACCAAAAATTGATGAAGCTGCAGTGGGACAAGTATTTCCTTCGCTGGTCGGTAACCGATCCCATGCTTGAACTATACAACAACGTGGCAAGCGTGCTTCAAAAGAAGCATCCCGAGAGCAAGGCTAAGATAGGCTTCCTCGCCTACGCCAACATGACGATTCCGCCCGTTCGCGACATGGTTGCCGAACGATCTCTATTCGCCGAGCTTGCTCCCATCGATATCGACCCCATTCACGGGATGGATGACCATCAATCACCTCCGCGCCAAGAATACCGCGACATGATGTATAAGTGGGCGAAGGTCATGCAGGGACGTCTCTGTATCTATGATTACGACCAAGGAATGCTAGTCTGGCGCGACATTCCAAATCCCTCTCATCAATCATTTGCGCAAGACGTGCAACACTATCGCAAGGCTGGTATCCTTGGCGTGAATACCGAGAGTCGAAACGCCATAGCGACAACCTTCATCAACTTGTACCTTCGGTCTCGCCTGCTGTGGAACCCGGATGAGGACGTCGATGTTTTGTTGGACGATTTCTACTCCAAGTTCTTCGGCCCTGCAGAGAAACCCATGAGGGCCTATTGGTCCACGATCTTCAAAGCTTGGGCTGAGACTATCTGTACCGAGCACGAGTATTTCGTAGCTCCTTCTATTTACACTGCTAAGGTATTGGCTGTCCTCAAAACCAACCTGCTCGAAGCTGAGCAGATCATCAACGGCCTAAATATTCAAGGGAGGGTGCTGACGCGTAATGAAAAGCTCTATGTCGAGCGCATACGCTTCATGCGGTATAGCTATGACGTCACCGCGGGATATCTCTCGATGGTTCGTGCCGCCGCTACGGAATGCGACTATGCAGGTGCCGTTGCCGCGGGCAAAAAGACTCTCGCCGTTCGGGAGAAACTGACCGACATGAACGGCATCTTCACCACCTATCGGAACTACAAGGTGGAGCATCGAGGTTATGCATGGTGGCCCGGTGAAGTGCGGCAGTATGAAGAACTGCTGCCATTTACCAATGGCGAAAAGGGCAAGCTTGTCGCCAAACTACCCCTTGAGTGGGACTTCCACCGTGACGCCGATCACAAGGGTATCGCTCGTGGTTTCGCCTCGAAACCCGTCGATCTGACTTTTTGGAAGGCGAACCATACGAAGCTCACGCCCGCTGAACGCAAGGATTATCCCAATGAGTGGGAAAGGCTTCGGGTTGATCTCTACGCCCAGGCACAAGGTATCCTTCATCCTGACTACCAAAGCTACGTCGGCGACCTCTGGTACCGAACTGATCTCGACTTAAAGCCCGAGCAGACTGTCGGGAAGGTGCATCTTCGCTTCCCCGGACTGTTCAATGAATGCCGTCTCTACCTCAATGGGAAGGAAGTGGCTATCCGCAAGCAGGGCAAACTGTGGTGGCTGAATGATTACCGCTTCGAGTGGGACGTCGATCTAACGGGCAAGCTCAAGTCGGGTAAGAACGTTCTTGCTCTGGTTTGCAAGTGTGAACACCACTTCGGTGGCATGTTCCGCCGCCCGTTCCTGTATAGATCGGTGGCGAAATAAAACCTACAGAACCGCGGTTGCCTTTTGTTTTTCAACTGAGGGGCCAGAAATGCATGATCAGGGCCGTTCCCAACGCGAGGATTAGTATTTCCAGGGGAAGTCCCATCCTCCAGTAGTCGCCGAAACGATAGCCTTCCGGACCAAGGACGAGTGCATTGATCGGACTCCTATTCTAAAACACTTATGGTTCCACCCGATTTCGAAGGTCGGGATTTTCCGACTCAATCCCCCAGAAACAAAGGTCTCAAAGGTTGACCGGCAAGTAATTTTCGGCGAACTACGTCGTGATGCGCCCTGTAATAGTAAAAGGGGACTTTCTGTGAGTGATGGGCCAGACAAAATTGGAAGTAGATCCTTTCGGCACTTGAGGAAGTGTTGGATTTTGGCCAACTTGCATCTCGAATTGCCAATGGGTTAACCACGAATGAAATTTCTTCATTGGGTTTTAGTTCCGTGGCTTTCGTCGGATAGGAAATTCCCTTCGACCCAGGCAACCTGAAAGCCTTTCCTTTTATAATCACAACGAGGCTTTCCTTCCAGAGGATCCGTTTATTCGTCCTTCGAAGTGCGGGAATTGTTAAAGGTTCGTTGGTGAAGTTTGAAATAGTTAGGCGTATTTCTCCATCCCCATCCCTATTGAGATTCGTCACGAAAACCGAAGGTACCTTGGCAACCGACATAGTTGCTTTTTCGTTCCAATCAAACGCCGGTCGACCAGTCTTGCTACAAGAGAAGGAATCTTCTTTCGGCACGACCTTCTTAGGCCATTTGCATTGCAACTCTGCCCACGGCGAAAGAATTCCTTCTTCGTGA
>JABHOU010000069.1 GCA_018695085.1 Opitutia bacterium
ATTCACATCTCACAGGAAGGGAAAAAGCACGATCAGACCTGAACGGGTTCGGCCAGGCTCATGCCGGCATCGCAGGCAAGAATTTGACCGGTCACGAGGTCGGATCCCTCGACTAGAGATAGAATTGCAGTGGCCACGTCGTCCGGCGTACAAACCGCGCCAAGCGGCATGGCTTTTTCAAAGGCGGCCTTGGTGGTTTCGTATCGTTCCGCCAATCCCTCCTCCAACCAACGTCCCGTAATGAAACCGGGAGCCACCGCGTTGACTCGAATACGATCAGTAGCCAAGGTGCGAGCCAAAGCCACCGTCATATTGTGCAAGGCGGCCTTGCTGGCGGCGTAGGGGATGCTGCTACCGGTAGCTTTGAGACCGGCTATAGATCCGACGTTGACGATTTCAGCCCCGTCCGGCCCGCAGGTTTCTCGCATCAACTTGGCCGCAGCCCGAGCACAATGGAAAGCACCCACTACGTTCACTTGGTAGAGTCGTTGCCAGACGTCGTCACCCACTGCATCGAGATCATCAAAGGAAATAAATTCGGTAGTGCCCGCGTTATTGACGAGGAGATCGAGCCGACCAAATTTCGCGATGGCGGCATCGATCAAGGCACGAGCCTCATTATCCATGGCAATGTCGGCCTGATAGGCAAAAGCTTCGCCACCGGCGTCCTCGATCGAAGTAACCACTTTGGCAGCCTCTTCGTCGGAACGACGGTAGTTGACAGCCACACGACACCCTTTTTTGGCGAGGAGTACAGCGGTAGCCGCTCCCACACCAGTGCCCGCTCCCGTAACCAAGGCAACTTTTTCATCAAGATTCATGACTTTAAAGCCCCCTTCCTTATCGGCCGCCCAAAGCCGCCGTCCACTCCTCTTCCTTGAAACCGACCAATGCCACCTCTTCCGAAATCAGAAAGGGCCGCTTGATCAAATTCCCTCTAGAAGCGAGCAAGTCGAGAGCTTGGTCAACCGAGAGATCGGGCAAACGATCCTTCACGGCTGGATCTCGGTAATCCTTGCTCGACGTATTGAAGAGTTTTTTCAATTCACCATTCTTTGCCTTTAGCATTTTCTTCAAGGCGGTCTTGCTCGGAGGATTGTCCCGTATAGGAACCTTGACGTACTTCAACTCATTCAGATCGAGCCATTTGAGAGCCTTTCGGCAGGTGCCGCATTTGTCATAGAGATAAACTTTCATGAAATCTTTTGGTCGAATAATCGTGCAAATTATAGAAAAAAAACGAAACTCACTCTCCCTTGTGTCAAACCGCAACCCAAAACGCCATGATCGCCACCTACCTAGGCCGCCTTTCTCAAATCTCCGCCATCGGAGCTTTGGGAATTTTACCAATGACCTCCTGTGACCTCAACTTGAAGACCGACAACGCTTACAAGTCAGTCAGTTCGACCGACGCCAACGCCTCCATGCAGGTGCACACCTACAAACTGGAGAACGGACTGACGGTCTACATCAGTCCAAACCACGAGGAACCTCGATTTTACGCGGAAATCATAACGAGAGCCGGAAGCAAACACGACCCTGCCACCAATACAGGTCTAGCCCACTATCTGGAGCACCTGCTCTTCAAAGGTACTTCGAGCTTCGGCACGATCGACTACGAGAATGAAAAACCTCTCTTGGATCAAATCACCCAACTGTACGAGGACAGGTCCAAGGAGACCAACTCCACTCGCCGTGATGAAATTTATGCAAAGATCAACGAACTATCACAAGAAGCCGCTGCCTTAGCCGTTCCCAATGAAATGGATCGAGTTTACGGCGACATGGGAGCAAAGGCAGTCAACGCCCATACATGGCACGAGGAAACGGTTTACAAAATCGATCTGCCGGTTAACCGCTTGAAGCATTGGGCGAAAATCGAGGTGGAACGCTTCACCAACCCCGTCTTTCGACTTTTTCATACGGAACTCGAAACCGTTTACGAAGAAAAGAATCGCTCCATCGACAACAAGGATCGCCTTATTCGCAGAGAGGTGAATGCCCTTCTTTTCAAGAATCACCCCTATGGACAACAGCCGACGTTGGGTTCGGTCGAACACCTGAAAAACCCCTCGATATTGGCCATCAAAGAATATTTTGACAAATACTACGTCCCCGAAAACATGGCGATCTGCATATCCGGGGACGTTGACCCGAAGGAGGCGATGACCGTGATTTCTCGCCATTTCTCAAGCTGGGAACCTGGAGAAAGCCCGATAGAAACCTTAAAGTGGAACGAAAAGAGCCTGGAGGGGCGCGAATTCATTGAAGTCAAATACCAGGCCGAAGAGCAAGTAATGCTCGCTTATCGAACGGTTGATCGCAATCACGACGATTTTCCCGCGGTTCGTCTTGTGGACATGATTCTGGACAATTCCGTAGCCGGCTTGATCAACCTGAATCTGGTAGAAGCCCAAGCCGTACGGGCAGCGGGATCCTATCCTCAAAACATGAACGACTACGGAGTCCAGTACCTCGTAGGCGTACCCAAGGATGGACAAACTCTCGATCAGGTCGAAGCCCTTCTCCAAGAACAAATCGAAAAGGTCAAACGCGGAGAATTCGAAGACTGGATTCTGCCCGCGGTGCTAAACGACTTCAAAAAACGCAGGAAGCAAGACTTGGAAGAAAACGATAGACGGGTGGAATTGATGCGCGACACCTTCCTATCCTTCAATGATTGGAACGACACCGCCCACGAAATCAACAGACTGGAAAAAGTGACCAAGGAGGACGTCGTTGCAGCTGCTAACAAATATTTTGGGGAAAACTACGTGGTTGGTCACAGAATTGATGCCCAGCACGATCTTCCTACAATCGAAAAGCCAAAGATCGACCCGCTGGAAATCGAACCGGGCAACGGATCCGCCTTCATGCAAGAGATCGATGAGATGGACGTCGATCCCTTCGCCCCGAAGTATCTCGAAGCCAACAAGGACTACGAAACCCGAGAAATTCAGCCGGGTCTTACCCTCTACCACGCTCCCAATCCCGTTAACGATCTTTTCGTAGTCAATTTCCGAATCGAGACAGGTTCTCGGCAGAATGCGTATCTTCCTTACGCCAAACGCCTTCTCGACCGCTCGGGAGCAGGCGACCTTTCTTCAGAAGAGTTGAAAATCGAGTGGTACAAGCTGGGCAGCGAGTTCAACTTAAACGTGTCCGAGCGTTTTACGGATATCAGTCTTTCCGGGCTCGACGAACAACTGACCCCGAGTCTGGATCTCGCTCACAAGCACCTTTCGACTCCAAAAGTCGACGACGAAACGCACACTAAATTGGTCGAGATTCTTCTAGCAGAGCGAGATGACGAATCCAAAGACCCTCGAATTTTGTCCCATGCCCTCGCTCACTTTCATCGTTACGGCGAGCGTTCCCGTTTTCGCAATCGGCCCACCAATGCAGACCTAAATGCCACCAGCATACCCCAATTGAACGAAACCCTGTCAAAGCTTCTCAACTACGAACGAAGCATATTATACATAGGTCCGCGCTCAGCAGACGAAATAGCCGAGGCATTGAGCAAGCATTTTCCCTTGCCCGAAACCCTCGCCGCCCCCCCCGACTACGAAGCGCCTCGCTCGCACAAGGCTGACCACAATCAAATTTACTTCTACGAGAAAGAAATGGCCCAGGCTCAAGTCCGGCTAGAATTCTCAGTCGGCGAGCGGAACGAAACCAAACTACCCGCGGCCCAACTGTACAACGAATACTTTGCCGGCGGGATGGCCGGTCTCGTATTCCAAGAACTACGGGAAGCCCGAGCCCTCGCCTATTCCGCCTGGGGAAACTATTTTGCGGCCAGTCGTCCGGACGAGGAAAACATTCTC
>JABHOU010000382.1 GCA_018695085.1 Opitutia bacterium
ACGCTTGGATGGAGCGGGGCATATCATGGCTGGGAGTGATGAGGGCCCTGTTATTGTCGTGGATCACCCCAGTAAGAGTTCACTTTATCAGCGAGTCATACTTCCTTCAACGGATGATGATATTATGCCACCCAAGGGAGACCCCTTAACCCCCGCCCAACAAAAGATCATTAAGGATTGGATAGATTCCGGAGCCGCTTGGGCTCCAGGGGTTGTGCTCCAGCGCAAAGGCTAAAGTTTAGCCGGCATAACACTAGCTAGCTTTGCGGTTAGGGTTTTGCATTTTGAATCTCTTTTGCGGATTTCATCCGATTACTTGGAGTTGCTGTTAGAGAATCTAAGCTTGCTTTTTTTCTTTTGGGAAGGAATTTCTTGTCTAGATGAAATTCTCCGAGCGCCATCAACCCAAGAGTACACTTTCCGGATCCATAATTTTGTCACACCCTTCTCTCCTTGATCCGAATTTCGTAAAGACGATCGTTTTTCTTTCGGCGCACTCCAAGGAGCAAGGTACTTTGGGAGTTATTCTGAATCGGCCCATGGGGCGCAAGTTGTCCGATCTCGACTCTTCTTTCGCTGGAAAATCTTTTGGGGATACCCCAGTGTATGAAGGAGGGCCCGTAGAGAAAGAGAAACTTATTATTGCCGCTTGGGAATGGCTCGAGTCGCCCAGCTCTTTCAAGCTTTATTTCGGGATAGACATGGAAAAGGCCGAGAATTTGCAAGCCGACAACCCCTCTGTTAAAATAGCCTGTTTCGTGGGGCACTCGGGTTGGTCCCCGGGGCAACTGGAGCATGAACTGAACGAAGACGCTTGGATTGTTTCGGCTCTCGACAAGGAGCTTTTTGCCCGTCTCGAGGACAAGCAGGTGGTTTGGAAGAACGTCGTTGGCTCGGTAAGTGACGAGTTGCGTTTTCTTGCCGATGCCCCCGAGGACCCCGAATTGAATTAAGCTAGTAAAGCTTCTTGGAGTATCCCATGCGTTCGAAATCGGTTTAGAATATAAAACGAATTGGCTAAATTGAGTCCAAATTTCCTTGAAAAAAGGGCTTGGCACGTCAGTTGCTAAATGACTTAAAGATAATATTTGCATTACACCCTGAGTTTTAGGCAGTCCAAATTCCCCTCCCTCTCAGTTTCAAAACCTTCCATACTAAATAAATTCTCTCTCAAACACTACTCAAGTACCATACAATAAAATTCCAATCAGTAATGAGCAAACATAAGCTAGAATACATTTGGCTCGACGGATACAAACCGACTCAGAGTCTACGAAGCAAAACGATGGTTGTTGACGATTTCAGCGGCAAGCTGGAAGACGCCAAGCAATGGTCATTCGACGGTTCCTCAACGGAGCAAGCGTCCGGGGACGATTCTGACTGCCTCCTGCAGCCCGTTGCGATTTTTCCGGATCCTGATCGTTTCGGAGGCAACGGTTGGCTGGTAATGACAGAAGTGCTGAATGCCGACGGAACGCCCCATGAATCGAACGGACGAGCCACGATCGAAGAGGACGATGACGATTTCTGGTTCGGGTACGAGCAGGAGTACACTCTGATTGATCCCGACACTAATCTCCCGCTCGGTTTCCCCGAGAATGGTTTTCCTGGACCTCAGGGTCCGTATTACACTTCCGTTGGGGCGGCCAACACCTTTGGTCGTGACCTTATTGACGAGCACCTGCACCTTTGTCTCGAGGCGGGCATCAACGTCGAGGGTATCAATGCGGAGGTAATGATGGGGCAGTGGGAATATCAAATCTTCGCAAAGGGCGCCGGGCAGGCCGGCGACGAGGTTTGGGTCGCTCGTTATCTTCTCGAACGTACTGCCGAGAAGTATGGCATCGTCATTGATTTGCATCCCAAGCCCGTCAAGGGCGACTGGAATGGTTCCGGGATGCACTGCAACTTCTCCAATGGCGTAATGCGCGACCAAGGCGGAGAGGACGTCATGACCAAAATTTGCGAACATTTCGGCCGGAATATCGATCGTCATGTCAGCGTTTATGGAGCAGAAAATGACCAGCGTTTGACTGGCTTGCACGAAACTCAAGCGATTGATAAGTTCAGCTATGGCGTCTCTGACCGTGGAGCCTCCATTAGGATTCCGGTGGCAACTATCCAGGACGGCTGGAAAGGACGTCTCGAGGACCGCCGACCAGCCTCTAATGGTGATCCTTACAGGATTGGGGCTGTCGTCATCAAGACAACCAAGGAAGCTCTCGCTTCCTGATTCGCTTTAGACACCAGATTTCATTAAATGCAAAAGGTCGGCGGTAGAATTTCCGTCGGCCTTTTTTGTGAGCGATCTATGCTTCAAGATTTTGATTGGTAAGATGTTCTTGCCGCAAGTACTTTCTTTTGCTCGCCTAGGTTGGTAGCGGATTTTTTTCGCTATCATCTAGTGTAATTCAAACCAATTTCCGAACAAATCCAAAAGGCTGCCGGAACTCTGTTGAGGCAGCCTCTTTGCCGGTTCTCCGATTGGCCCAATCCTGAAGTCCCGGATTCTCCCGGACTCTATGCCGTGTGGGAAGAGGGCGAGGTTGAATGGGTGGTGCCGCCGGTGGTTCTCTTCGAAGTCGGTTCGAAAGGCAGGTAAAGGGTCAATCCCGAGGGAATCCTTTCTGCCAAGGAGTTTGCGATCGCCTAATGTTTCGGCACATGAATTTGGACGACTTCATTCGAATGGCTGGAGAAACCCAACTCTTTGCGGATGTTTTAGCCGCTAAGTTCGTGAAGAATCACCTTACTTATCGTTTCGTTTCGACCAAGGACAATTCCATAGCTATGACCATTGCCTCGGCTATCTGTGCAGGGAATACAACTATAGAGAAACCCTTCCTTAACCCGCAGTGACTCGATAAAAGCTAAGTGTCATGGGTTCAGAATTAGAGAGTTCCTAGTCACCTTTTTTATTCTCTGGAAATAGAGGTTTTCCTCGCCTTGGAGTAATTTAGAAGGTCTTCCATCATTGATTCCGCAGTTTGATAACGGTTTCGTCGGTTTTTTTCCAGTGCTTTCAGGCAGATTTTTTCCAGCTCTGCAGGAATGTTGTTTTCTGGAGCAATATCTCGAGGTGAAGGAAACGGTTTGTGGAGAAGTTCTTCTATGATTTCAGTTATGTCTTGGCCGTTCAGGAGTTGGCGATAAGTGAGTATCTCGAAAAGTATGTTGCCCAGACCGAAAATATCAGCTCGAGCGTCGATGTGGGAATCTCCTCGGGCGAGTTCCGGTGCCATGTAAAGAGGGGTTCCGTAATGGCGACCAGCGGGAGTCAGTTCGCAATTTTGGTGTTTGGCCATTACAGGCTTTTTCAAGTCTGGTTCACCCCAAACTTTTGCTAGTCCCCAGTCGATGACGTAGGTGGCTCCGAATTCCCCAGTCAGGATATTTGCCGGTTTGAGGTCCCGGTGAATGACGCCTCTGGAGTGAGTATGGGCCAGCGTTTGACAAACTTGAATTAAGATATCGATTAAAACATGTAGCGGAAAGGCATTATGAGTGTGCGGGTCTCTCGTTTTGAGCGTCTTTATGATTTCTCGCAGGTCGCGCCCCCGGACTCGTTTCATTGTGAAGAATAATAATCCTTCCCGGTCGCGCCCCAGTTCGTATACGGGAACCGTTCCGGGGTGTGCTAGGTTTGCAGTTATGCGAGCTTCGCGAAGAAATCTCTGAATTTCGGTTTCATCACCCGATAAATGTTCATGCAGTGTCTTGTATACGACTTGACGCCCTAGGTTTTCGTCGAAGCAGGAATACAATTTTGCTATTCCTCCCTCACTGAGCAGTTCGAAGTCTCGATACTTTAATGAACCGCTCTTCCAATGCAGGCCCAAGGTTTTATCCGTCTCCGAAAGGCGGAAAAAACCAGTGCCTACGTCGGTTTTTTTTGTGTTGAATTTCTGTCCCAATTGCTTGCTTTCTAGATGGAATCTATCCATCTGCTTCGAGTATTTTAGTTGGACTCATGGCATTTCTTCACAAACGCCCGGAAGGCCTTTTGGTTTTTTGAAGATTAGCGTGAAAGGCTTTGCCAAGATTAGATAATTCTTCCGTGATTTCGGGAAACTCGTCCTTCAGGTCGGTGGTTTCTCCGATGTCTTTCTCCAAGTCGAAGAGCGACAGTCCGATCTTTGCTTGAGAGTAGTTGGTGGGAATACCTCCTTTGCCTCCGGGGCGTCCCGCCATGGTGCGGTATCCGTGGGGAAAGTGCAGTTTCCATTTTCCCGCCCGAACAGCTTGGAGCTGGTTGCCATAGAAGAAGTAGTATGCCTCATGGGGGGACTTTGCTTTGTTGGATGTGAAGAGGGGCCAAATGTTTTTTCCATCGATGCGATGACGGGGAAGCTTAGCCTTAATCAAGTGTGCAATGGTGGGCAGAATATCTATGGTCATCGCAGGTTCTTTGCAGACCGATCCGGGGGGGATCGTTCCCGGCATCCATGCGAGAGTGGATTCGCGGCAACCACCATCGAACATCGTGCCTTTGCCCTCGCGAAGTGGAGTAGCGGAACCAGCATGGTCTCCGTAGTTTAACCAAGGGCCATTGTCGGAGGTGAAAATGACGAGGGTGTTCTTATCCAGTTTGTTTTTGCGGAGGGTCTCCAGAATCCGACCGACAGACCAGTCGACTTCCATCATGACGTCTCCGAATAGGCCCGCTTTGCTCTTACCCTTGAACTTGTCGGAGACATACAGCGGGACGTGGACCATGCTGTGCGGCAGGTAGACGAAGAAGGGCTTGTCTTTGTTCTTCTCGATAAAGCTCACGGTACGCTCCGTGTACTGCGTGGTTAGCAATTCCTGATCTTTGGCCGTGACTTTGGGATTGATGACTCGGTTCTTTTCTATGAGGGGCAGATGTGGCCATTTTTTGAGGCGTTCTTTCATCGGTAGGTGTAGTACGCCGGGGTGGTAGGGCCACATATCGTTGGAGTAGGGGAGTCCGAAGTAATCGTCGAACCCGTGTTGCATAGGTAGAAACTTCTCGTGATGTCCCAAATGCCATTTTCCATAGCAAGAAGTGGCATAACCCTTTTGTTTGCAGATTTCGGCTAGAGTGACTTCGTTCGCATTGATTCCGTGTGAGGATTTCGGGCCCAGAGCTCCATGAATCCCTACTCGTACATTGTAGCATCCCGTCAGAAGGCCTGCTCTTGAAGC
>JABHOU010000261.1 GCA_018695085.1 Opitutia bacterium
CCAGGAATAGCTGTCGATTCCACTCACCCTGCGATCGCTGAAAGGCAAGTATGTGGTAGATGGCGTTTGCCTTGAGTGAGTTGTGGGCGGGAGCCAAACGCTTGGAGAAGTTATAGATGCGATTGAGGTGCTTCCGCTTCTCCTCGTAGTCATAGGTTACGTCGATGTCGTCGGACGGCGCCAGTTTCGAGAGGTAGACGTTGATGAAGTTCGAGTTGTCGATCAGGTTTGGCTCCAACTGGAGTAGTTCGTCCAGCTGGTTCT
The DNA here is from genome assembly GCA_018695085.1 of Opitutia bacterium. Lineage (GTDB taxonomy): Bacteria > Verrucomicrobiota > Verrucomicrobiia > Opitutales > Seribacteraceae. The sequence continues at coordinate 265 of JABHOU010000261.1, forward strand.
TGGTCAAGTTCCGGTGTATGCCGTGGGAACCGAAGCCACGGCTGAACTTTGCCTTAAGGTCCTTAACGACGAAGGCGGGCAGATCGGGAACGTCCGGCCTTTGCAGGCGACTCAGGAAATGCCGGAGGCGGGTCGGATCGAGCACCCCGTGCTTGAGGTTCTCGAGTCCGCGATCCGAAACGCCTTGTAGGTTTTTATACTGGCGAAATGCCTGACCAAGGAAGGTGTCGTAGCTAATGGCTACGGGATCGAGGGTGGTTGGATGATTGGGTTTCTGACCCTCGACGAAGCGACTGTGATTGAAATTAATTCCCAATTCGTTTCTCAGGTGGGTAATGGTTCCGTTCGGATTCTGCTCGTAGTCCAACAAGGCTTGCCGGTTGCGGATTTCCTTTACCCGCGAGGTGTGTCCGTGTCGCTTGATCCACAACCCGAGGATGCGATTAAGTTCTTGGCGGTCGCCACTATTCTGGGCGTGCAGGGCATGGTAGTAATAGTAATCGCGCGTCCCGGGAATCAACTCCTTGAGAGCCTCGGTTCGATCTTCGGCAATGGCGAATTTCTCGACATAGCCAATTGAGTTGGCGCCAAGGTTCCCGAAAAGCAGGCAAGCCATTGTTAAGGAGAAGGAAACAGGAGTCATTTTAATTTTCATGACGGGAATTGGGTTTGATTAGGAAGATAGTATCGAAAAGGGGGGTTACTGTTCCATGCCACGATACGCATGGTGTCAAAGTATATTATTTATGACGCAGAAATGAAGAAACCCTTAGAACTTTTTTCACTATTGCTTCATTCGTTGGCGAAACGGGCACCAACAGGTCGTGCGCCCTGCGATTTGCTCCCGAACGAGTGCCTTGCCGGAAACGGGACATCTTCGCCCGTCCTTCCAACGGACGTGAAACAGCCAGCCTTTCGGTGGGTCGCCTCCGCGTTTGCCGACCGTTGCGATGGCTCCGGAGGCGACGAAGCGGGTTTCTTCCCAAAGGGCCTTGGACTTTATTGGCGAAAGTTTGCCTGCGGGGTGGGTGGGATGGATGCGGGCTCGCCAGAGGATTTCATCGACCATCCAGTTACCGATTCCGGGAAAGAACTCCTGCATCAGCAGGACCGCCTTCACCGGAGAACGGGCACGTCGTTTCAGAACAGTCCTTACAAGCTCGAGCGTAAATGCGTCGGAATTAACTTCTGGTGGTAAATTACTCCACCAACTCGGTGCGTCCTCTCCACGATGGTAAAGGACTCGTCCAAATTGCCGAGGGTCTCGAAAGACTAGGGTTCTTTCGTTTTGTCGCAGGACAAGGGCGTCATGCTTTTCCGTGAGGTAGTTTGAGTCTTCGGTGAACAACCAGCCCGTCATGCCGAGATGAAGACCCAGCCAACGATTCTCCGAAAACTGGAACAGCATCTTCTTTCCGTGCGTTTCCGCACCTGTGAGCGTTGTGTCACGCAACCCGTTTTTTACCTTTGCCGGATCGGTGTCTCTAAACACTCGCGATACGTCTTTTGTCTGCACCTTGGCGACCACATCACCCATACCGCCTTTCCACGCTTTGCTGGCGAAAGCGACCTCTGCCAGTTCGGGCATGGGAAATTGATCTCAGGTCGAGGGACCGAGCGAGAGAAGGTTTTGTCGTGTCTCGACGTCGGACTTTCGATCCGTCACGACCTCGATGACGCGGATGCCCTGTTCTAAAGGTTCGCGAATAAAGTCTTCGAAGGTCGCCCAATCATCGGGCTTGGCATGTGTGATTCCATGGGCTTCGCAGAGTTTGCTGATGTTTACTTCCTGCGGGGTGGCGAAACATTTTTCGAAAGGCGGCAGATTCGCGATCGGCAGATTCTCGAAAATGCCACCGCCATGATTGTTGACAACTACCACCGTAAGACTCCCTTGGAAAACATTCTTGGCTAGCAAGCCATTGGCGTCGTGGAGGAAGGCAAGATCTCCCGTTAGCAGGAAGGTTTGACTTCCAGAGGCATGAGCCACCCCCAAGGCAGTTGAGAGAGTGCCGTCGATACCGTTGGCACCTCGGTTTCCCCACAGTCGTCTTTTCCCTTTTCCTCCCTGCCAAAACCACTCGACGTCACGCACAGGCATGCTGTTCGCGACCACGAGGTTGCAATCATCGGGTAATATTTCGGATAAAAGATGGGTGACTTTCCCCTCGAAAAGGTTGGTGATTTGAGCAAAAGCCTCGCTTAACTTAGTTTCGAGTCGCGCTTCGGCCTTCGTCCAACTTTCGAGCCAACCATAATCTGCCTCGATCTTCGGCAAGGAATCCGCCAGTGCCTCGAAGTCGCACGCAAGGTGAACGGATCGCCTGTGCAACCCGTCTACGTTGCATCCCGAAGGTTCGGCCACCCATGTAGGTGAATCGAGTTCGCTCAACCATGATCGGAGGGTCTTGCTTGTGGGTAGTGATCCGAGACTGAGTACTGCGTCTGGAGTGACCTCGCTTCGAAAGATGTCGTCGCGCAATAGATTCTCGAAACGCAGGATGCGGTGCGAGGACACGGATTCTCGAACTGATGAAAAGGCGTCGGCGAGGACGGGAGCTCCCAATTTCTCGGAGATGACTTCGGCATTCTTTGCCGAACAGCCTTCGCCTGCTACCACGAGCCATCGACGAAAGTTTTCAAACATTGAGAAATCTTCCATCAATTGGGTTCGCGTGGCAACCTGCGGGCTAACCTGTTCAAGGAAGTGATCCCATGCAAACTCTGCGGGCATGGGAGGATTCGTCCATTCCTCCTCGACGAAAAACGGTTCGCGAAAGGGGAAGTTAAGATGTACGGGGCCGGGGTTTGATCCGGTTGCAGTTCCGACAGCTTGTACGATTGTCTGCCTAAGGTAGGAAAGAGCGTCCAAATGGAAGCGAGGTAACGATAATTCATGAAACCATCTGACTTGAGTTCCGAAAAGCTTCGTTTGGTCTATTGATTGACCTGCTTGACAGTCTCGGAGTTCGGGTGGTCTATCCGCCGTTAGCAAAAGCAAAGGGATCCCGGACATGTTTGCTTCGACTGCAGCGGGCAAGAGGTTAGCTGGTGCCGTGCCCGAAGTGCAGACGACCGCAACGGGTTTCTTTGACATCTGGGCTAGGCCGATTGCGTAAAAACCGGCGGAGCGCTCGTCGAGTATGGGAAGGGTCTCTAAGTCCTTGCATGCTTCGCAAGCAAGAATCAATGGTGTGGATCGAGATCCGGGAGAAAAAACCACATGTCGAACGCCTAAGGCCGAGAGTGTGCGGGCCAAAGTCGTGCCCCAAGCTTGAGTGGCTCGGGCGTTGGTTAAACTCGATTCGTTCATGGGAATATTTCGTATCAGGTGCGTTGAAGCGATTCAAGCATGGCGGCAAACTTGAGATCGGTTTCATTTTTTTCTCTAACGGGATCTGAACCTTTTACAATTCCTGAGCCTGCGTACAATGCGACTTGTTTACCCTTTAGGTGACCGCAACGAAGTGGTACCACGAATTCTCCTTCTCCTTCATGGTCGAACCACCCTGCTACACCACTGTACCAATCTCTCGAAAAGCCTTCGAGTTCACTCACGCGAGGCAGTGCCGATGCGCGAGGACTTCCCCCTATGGCCGGAGTGGGGTGAAGTTCCGCGAGAATATCCAAGGGGTGCAGGTCCTTGGGCAAATTCGACCGAAGAGGGGTTCGTACATGCTGGAGGTTCGATAAGCGAAGGAGGCGAGGGCGACCTTCTTCGCAATTCTTTAAACCTAGTGCTCGCAGGCGACGAACAATGGACTCCACTACAAACCGGTGTTCACGTGCTTCCTTTTCGTCTCCGAGAAGGGTTTGGCCTAGTTGAGCATCTATTCCAGCGTTATCGCCTCTTGCCGTAGTGCCGGCAAGGGCTTCCGTTTCGATTCGATCGCCCTGCACGCGCAAGAGGTTTTCAGGAGTCGCTCCAACCAGCATTCCCGGTCGGTGGTCACCAAGGCAAAAGGTGTGGCAGTCGGGAAATCGTTCACGGAGTTGATGCGCGAGTGAAAAAGGAGATAGAGAGCGATCCGAATCGAGAGTGATTTTGCGCGACAACACGATTTTGTCGAAGCTTTCCGCGTCAAGGAGATCAAGGGCTTTGGCCACGATCTTCTTGTAGTCGTTTTGTTCTCGTTGTGGTGAGAGAATCGGAGGAGGGAGTTGGACGAAGCTGGAAATTTCTGTTTCGTTGCGAAAGTGCGATAATTTTCCGTGAGCTGCCCAAATACCTTGTGCAATCTCAGTGAGGTTGGATTCTGGTTCTACCTTTGCATTCGCAATTGCATAGTGCCGACCGCCTTTCCGAAGGACTTGCCAGCGGGGCATGAACACGGCGAGTGGAGCGGGGTGGTCTCCGTGCAGGTCATTGTTTTCTTCGAAGGTTGCGGCGAGGGCGAACGTAGGTCCGGCTCCACCAGGCGCCAGGTCGCCCGTGGCAATGGTTCGGGAAAACACTTCGGTGGCGAAGTGACGGGCCTCGGAAAAACGAGCGTGCCCCGAAAATTCTTGGTATGCTACTGCTTCTCCGCACGATAGCGCGAATTCTTCGGATGGTCGCTCCACGTACCACAAGGGATTACCTTCCTCGCTGATCGTCTCGAGGATAGCAAGTGGGTCGACGAAATTAGTTTCGACCGTGATGGAACCGAAATATGGAGAACCTTTTCTTCGGGCTTCACTTTTGCAACGCTCCAAAAATGCCACAAGTGCCGCTTCATCGCGTGAGGGA
>JABHOU010000065.1 GCA_018695085.1 Opitutia bacterium
AAGGTCCGGAAAAATGGCCCAAGCACTATGCCGACTCCTTGCCTCCCATCGCAGAGCTCGGACCATCGTCACCAGCCGGATTAGTTTCGGGACACCTCACCCATTTTCCAAAACCTTACAAGAACGCCATTTTCGTCTTGGATTGGACCTTCGGAACCATACACAGCATCCATCTGAAACCGGAAGGGGCAGGCTACAACGCGAAAAGTCAGGTATTTCTCTCAGGGCCAAACATGCCGGTAACCGATGCGGCAATTCATCCTGACGGGTCACTCTATTTCGTGACGGGTGGTAGAGGTGCCCCTTCAAAACTATACCGAATTCGACACGAAAACCCGACCGAACCGAATAAAGAATCCCAACCTAGCCCGAGGCTCAGGGAACAAAGACTCAGACTCGAGAATTTTCACAAGAGTAATCCTAGCGACAGGGCTCTTCGTGAAGCATGGGAAAACTTGGGCAACCCTGATCGTTGGGTTAGACATGCCGCTAGAGTCGCCCTTGAGAGACAACCCGTAGATGGTTGGCGTACCCTTTTTGAAAAAGAGACAAACAATCGAGCATCCATCCACGCTTCGCTTGCCCTTGCCCGCAAAGCCCCCGTCCATCGCCGGGCCGCACTTGCAAAACTTAGCAATTTGAATTTCGGCTCATTGAACGAGGAAAACCAACTCGACTACCTGCGAACACTTGCTATTGCCTCCAAGATAGAGCCCGCTCCACCACCGGAACTATTGGCCATAATAACCCCGAAGTTGGACGCTGCCTACCCTGCCGCAAGCGATGCCCTCAACATGGAACTGAGTCGTATTCTCAGTCGTCTCGAACCCAAGGGTTTCATCAACAAGACCCTCAATCTTCTGCAAACTCGTCGCAGTTCACGCCCTGACGTAGATTTCGCCATACTGAACCAAAACCCCACTTACGGAGATCGGTTCCGACGCTTTGCGGAAAGCCCGGCCGACCCACTCGGTCTCCACTTGGCCTTTATGGCGTCCCATGCCGATGCTGGAAATTGGCGACCAACCCAAATGAAACGACTGGCAAGCTGGTTGCGCGAATCATTGAAACATGCTCCTGCAGGCACAAACTACCACGATGTCATTAATCGTCTTTCGGAAAATGTCGAAAACGCTTTGACTCCGGATGTGAGGGCAAAACTAGGAGCACGTGTAACTTCACTCTCAAGTCCTCGCATACTCCCGCAAGGCCCCGGTCGCAACTGGACGCTGACCGCAGCATTGAAAGCAACGGAGGAGCTAAGCAAACGCAACTTTGCAAACGGTCGACGAACTTATGAAGCCGCTTCCTGCGCCGATTGCCATATTCTCGCAGGCAAGGGCAAAGCATCCGGACCCGTTCTCGACGGCTTGTCTCAACGTTACTCTCGAGGAACTATGCTGGAAGCCATCATTCACCCAAGCCGAGCACTACCCGAAACCTACGCCACTTCCATCATTACTACCAAAAGCGGCAACGTCTTTTCCGGCCGCATCGTCTCACGGGATAAAAATGGTCTGTTTATAGCGGAAAATCCATTCGCTCCCAATGACATTACTAGGCTCGAACAAAACGTTATTAAACAAGAAGAGACCTCGCCGGTTTCCCCAATGCCCCCCGCCTTATTGAACTCGCTTAACCCAGACGAATTGAAAGACCTGACGGCCTACCTATTGGCTGATGGGAAGGCGACGGACTCTAGATTTTCTCGTTTCAATTGATTGAGTTATAGAAGTCAATTTAACTGCAGACTCGAAAAGGAATTTTTAAAGTGACCCTTGGATTAACGAATGCCCTAGATAAAAAACTCGCTTGCCCCAAGTTGGAAAAGGGCGCGAGATACTAAAACAGCGATTCAAGAACATTAAAAACCTCACAAAATTCCTCTTATGAAAGAAAACTCATCCGCCGACATGGCTCACGCTTGGGGACGCAGGTCCTTTCTCGCCGCTGCGGCTTCTAGCTTGGGAACTGCAGTTTGCATGGCCAGAGACTGGACGGGCACAATCCCTACGCGATATCCGGATCCTGACATCATCGTACACGACGAACGCTTCAACAAATACAAACTGGGGAATACTCCCATACAGCGTCTCTACACTCATCCCGACATGTTGTGGGCCGAGGGTCCAGCATGGAACGCCGTAGGCAAATACCTCATCTGGAGCGACATTCCTAATGATGTTCAACTTCGATGGCTCAATGAAGACGGTCATGTCAGCACCTTTCGTCACCCGAGCGGAAACAGCAACGGAAACACCTTTGATTGGCAGGGCAGGCAAATCTCCTGTGAACACGGGAATCGACGTGTCGTCCGCTACGAGCACAATGGCAAGGCAACCGTTCTTGCCGACAAATTCGATGGGAAGCAGTTCAATGCCCCGAACGATGCAGTCGTGCATCCGAATGGAGACGTCTGGTTCACCGACCCCGGTTACGGTTCGTTGATGAACTACGAGGGCAACAAGGCTGATACGGGAAGCGTCCAACCTCACCAAAAGGAAGCGGTCTACCGTATTGACTCCAAGACAGGGAAAATAAACAAAGTTACCGACGAGATCTTCAAACCCAATGGTCTCTGTTTTTCACCTGACTACACTAAGCTCTATGTAGCCGACACCGGGGCCTCCCATTACCCCGAGGCAGACAAGCAGATCAAGGCATGGGACATCGTGGAAGAAGAGACACTCAAAAAAGGAAGGAAATTTGCCTCCATGGATTTGAAGATTGGCGAAAAGACCTATGCCGGCATGGCCGACGGGATCCGTTGCGACGTAGACGGCAACGTATGGTCAAGCGCAGGTTGGGTGGGTGCAGGTTATGATGGTGTTCATGTGTTCGAACCTACCGAAGGCAAGCGCATCGGCCAAATCCTGCTACCTGAAATTTGCTCCAACCTTTGCTTTGGTGGTCCTAAGCGCAATCGCCTTTTCATGACC
>JABHOU010000324.1 GCA_018695085.1 Opitutia bacterium
GCCATTCGTTCCGTTGGCGGAGTTACTCTGGAACGCACGCAGAGGGAACTCGGCGGTCTTCGCTGTATCGGCATGGAAGAGATGCCCCAACCAAAGAAGAACACTTGTTCTTCGCGTTCCTTTGGAAAGCCCGTGACGGAACTGGAAGATTTGGAGGAAGCCGTGGCGAACTATGCCGTCAAGGTCGGCGGCAAGGTTCGTAAGGAAGGATCACTTGCCTCCGGCATACAAGTGTTCCTGACAACTAATCGCTTCAGCGAAAACCTTCCTCAGTACGCCAACTCGCGAACCTTGGCATTCGACGAACCGACCGACGATACCATCCGTATCCTCACTAACGCGAAGATTCTGTTACGCTCTATTTACCGCCAAGGTTTTGCCTACAAAAAGGCCGGGGTGATCCTGCTCGACCTCGTCTCAAGCAAGCACAAGCAAGGTTTACTTTTCGAGGAACACGGCAGCGAGAACCGCAGCGCATTCGTTCGCTCGATAGAGCAAGTCGTGGACACCTACGGACCGAACGCCGGCTTTCTCGCCGCTCAAGGTGTAAAACGGTCATGGAGTATGAAGCGGGAAAGTCGCACCCCCCGCTACACGACCGATTGGGAGGAATTGCCTGTGGTTGGCTAGGAAACTAGCGTTTGGCGAAATCGTAGCAGGCGATCTCGCTGCCGTTGCGGACCACTAGGTAGCCTCCGACGAGAGCGGGTCCGTTCCAGCAGCGTTCCTTACTCAGGACTTGGCGGGAGGCGATCTCATTGAAGGAGTCGGGCTTGGCCTCGACAATACTGAAATTTCCAGTGTTACCAAGGATTAGCAGCTTGTCGTTTGCAAGCAGAATGCGACCATATCCGTATTTCTTTCCTCGCCACTTGAGCTCTCCCGTACTTGCGTCGAGGCAGGTGAGGGAACTCTCGCTTAAGCCGTAGAGATAGCCGTCTTTGAGGATCGGGCTGGAAAACTTTGTTTTAAGGTTCTTCGATTTCCAGATTTGTTCCGTTTCGAAACCATTTTTGGTCTTTTTGAAGCGAATGGCTTCGGCTCCCTTGCCGTAGCCTGCGGAAAGCAGGAAAATGTCATCTGACAACTCGAGTGGTTGGACAATTAGGGCATTGATCATGAAGATTTTCCACGGATGCTCCCACAGGGTGTTTCCGTTGGTTGGATTGAGTCCTGCCAATTTGCCCTCCACCGCCGCCATCAGGTATTTTTCTCCGAGCAGGTCGAGCACCGTGGGAGAGAGGTAGACGCCCGCACCTTTCAGTTCGGAGGTCCAGCGGGGTTCGCCCGTCGTGATGTCGTAAGCCTTGACGGCGCCGGCCTTGCCGCCGGGGGACACGACGACCAAGTCGTCAATCACCAGTGGCGAGCAGGCGATTCCCCAGTGCGGGTACTCGTAGTCGGGGCCAAGGGTGGCTTGCTCCCATCCGATTTCTCCTGTGGCGGCATCGAGGCAAGTCAGTTTCCCGCTCGAGGAGAGGTAGAAAATCTTTCCGTTGGAGAAGACGGGGGTGCTTCGGGGGCCGGGACCGCCCATGGAGTCGTTCCATCGATCCTTCGTCTGGTGATTCCAAATGACTGATCCATCCATCATCGAGCAACAGGTAAGTACTTCGAATTCATCTTGCTGCTCTAGCGTGTAAAGGTGATTGCCAGCGATTATCACGGAGGAATGTCCTTGGCCGATGGGCTTCCGCCATACTGTGTCAAGCTCATTTTTCCAATCGAGGTCTACACCTTGTTCGGGGGCGATACCACGCCTGCCGGGTCCTCGAAAGTCGGGCCAGTCGGCGGTGGTTGAATTATCATTCAGGCGGAATTCGCCCGCCTGAGGATCAGGCGACACAAGCCTGCTTTCGTCCTTCTTACTCTTCCACTTGAAGGAAGGGGTCATGCCACCACGCCACTCAATCTTTACGCAACCCGATAGAAAAATCATGCAGCCCAAGGCTGCAGGTACAGTTAGGGTGAGGAGTTTCACGCAACCATTATTCTTCCAGAGCCTTCTTGATGGCCTTGCGGAGTTTACTCGATGAGGGAGAGGTCAAGGAACCGAACCTGTCGATTGGATTTCCTGTTTTGTTTACCAAAATCTTTGTGAAATTCCATTTTACGCTACCTTTTGTCGGTGAGTTCTTTCCGGTGAGCAATTCGTAAAGAGGATGAATTCCTTCCCCCTTTACTTTGATTTTGGAGTACATCGGAAAAGTTACCCCAAACTTTGTTGAGCAAAATTCCTTGATCTCCTTTTCCGATCCCGGTTCCTGCCCACCGAATTGGTTGCATGGGAAACCGCATATGACGAGGCCTTGCTCTTTGTACTTCGAGTATAATTCCTCAAGGCCTTTGTACTGTCGGGTGAAACCGCATTTGGATGCGACGTTGACGATTAGAACTACCTTCCCCTTATATTCCTTCAAAGTTGTTGCATTTCCATCAATATCCAAAACTTTATGGTCATATACTGAGCTTGCGGATAAAATGGATGAGGTGACCATGGCGAATACGATGGTTAAGGTTTTCATTCTTGTCGTTGTTGTTTCGGCTTTTCCTCTTTCTGATGAACCTTTTTTTTGCGTATGGGAATATGTACTTCAGAACGTTTGAAGAAACCTGGAACGAAAGGTCCGTGCCAATATACGGCGTATGCCGGCGCTGTTTTTTCGTACTGCCCATTTCGAGCCAACCATTGAAGCAGTTTCTTCTCGTTCGTACGAAATTTGTCTTCGGAATAACTACCCCGAATGCCTATGGACAACACTAGGGTTCGAGGGATGTTCTTAATTTTGATTCCGTTGCCTGAGGCGAGTGGTTTGCCCTTGTCCTTAGCCCCTACGAAGAAGCGCATTTTTCCAGGATTAACTTCCGCTTCCACAGGTACGGTCATTTCGATTTCGTTCTTGCTAATAAATCTGAATAAGCTCCGAAACAAACCATTGTTCGCCCTAAAGTAGTTTCCTGAAGCAGTGCTTTCCAATGCGATTCTTTTAGAAATGTTCTTCAGTTCGATTACTCCCACGTCAGTTCTTGGGTACATCTCTTCGTATGCACTCGCTACTTGAGAGCTCAATGTAGAAAGAATAAGAAAATATGCAGTTCTCGCCATTGTGTTGTAAATCATTTTTCCGGTAAGGGATCTAGGTGCCATCGCTTCTCTCTATGATGTGATCAGAAATGGAATCGGTAGCCCAATTCAAAATAAGGGGCATGTCCGAGGTCTCGGTCTACCACCACTGTTCCATCGGCTTCCTTGATCTCGACTTTGCGGGCAAACTCCCATCCCGCGGATGCTAAAACAGAATGTTTTTTTCGTAGATTCCATTGAAGCGTAGCACTCGTGCGATAGGCTTGAAGGCGAAAGTCTCGTTCGCCATAAGAGGCTCGTGTATTCCATTTTGAACCTGACAATCGGCCGCCCAAAATCAAATCCAGTGAGTCGGTAATCGAGTATTTGTACCTCAGGTATGGTCCTGCAAAGAGTAGATCGGAGTTTTCGGAGGCTTCCCAGTGGAATCCAATTCCGGGAAGAAACAGATTGTCGTCGTAACCCGTGGTATACAAAGCTCCGAAAAACCATTGGAAGGTTTCGCTTGTTCGATATCGGGCACCCAAAAGGGTGAGGTAGTTGAAGGAGTCGCCCTCCACTTTGTCGAAATCACTCGACAGGGTGGGGTTGAAGAGAAGCATCCAGTCTAGGTTTTCCGATTGTTCCTTCATCAGGAGCAAAGGAAGGTCGATCGATTGGAGCCAATCCTCATCCAGTTCCAAAGCATCGGAATAATCCATTTCCGTCCCTTCGTAACGAAGGCCTGCCGCAAAAGACCAAGATTCTACTTTGTTGTAGAAAAGTGGAGTTATCAGGGTCCATTGACGAAAGCCTACCTCCGTGGTCGTGCCTTTGAGTGCTCGATTGGGTGAACCCGAGACGGACACGCGAACGGCAGCTGCATCGGACATGAAGTCCTGGGTCTCTGCGCAAAGAAAGCTTGAGAAGAATCCTAATGCAAAAAGAAGAGTAGAAGTTTGAGATTTCATGGTTAAGTTTACCAGCTATTGTTTTACAGGGGAGTAAGGGTGATTTAGCTCAACAAGGCGAGCGGATTGACCCTCGTCTTCAGGGGGATGATTACACTTGCTCCTTGTAACCTGTGAGATTCGAAGACGGAACTAACGAACTCCACGGTCGAGATTCCTTCCGCAAGGCCACAGATCGGCGAGCGGTTATTGTCGATGGAGGCGAGGAGATCGCGGGTGGCGGCGACGTGGTTGTGTACCGTTCCGCGAATGTCGCGTAGTTCGGGCTTTCCTATGCCGGCAGATGTGATGGGAATCCACTTGCGGTTTGCTTTCGCAGGTTCCCATGGGGAATCTTTCATGAAGTGGATGAGGGGTTCGCGGTCATTTCTGATATCTACGATTCCTTGGTTACCAATTATTTGAAAGCCGAATCCCGCCTCTCTTGATCCACGGTTACGGACGCTGTCGAAATAGGCTGTCCAACCGTTCTCCATTCGCCATCGAGCGTGTATCTCGTCCCCGGCGAGCGGGCCCAGCCCTTCGTTGCCCTCGTGGACATCCTTCTTGGAAACGAGCCTTCCCTCTTGCCTCATTTCGGCGGAACAAGTGAGCGGTTTTCCGGCAAGATAATGGTACAGGTCGAGGATGTGGGTGCCTAGAACCCACAAGTCCTCACCGCCTCCTCGGCGATCCTCCTTGCCTCGCCCTCTCATTTCCAAGACATCTCCGACAATTCCTTCCTTGAGCAATTTTTTCAATACGGGCATCGCCGGATGGTATCGATTGCGGTGGGCTATGGCCAGTTTTGCACCTGCCTTAGCGCAAGCCTCGGCAATTTGATCCGCTTCCTTCAGTGAACGGGCAAATGGTTTTTCAACGTAAATACCCTTTGCTCCACTTTCGCAAGCTGCAGTGATCATGGGAACCCGTTGGTCGACGTGCCGAGGGCAAACGGCTACGACATCAGGTTTTTCTTTTGCGAGCATTTCGCGGTAGTCGGTAAATGCTTTTTCGACCTGAAGCCTTTTTTTGGCCTTTGCAAGACCTCTGGGATCGGCATCGGCAACCGAGGTGATGGTCGTTTCCTCCAAAAGATTCCAGACC
>JABHOU010000616.1 GCA_018695085.1 Opitutia bacterium
AGAAAAGCCAATCATGGTTCGTCACCTTGCCCCGCCGGATGGTCGAGTCAGGTTTTACAGGACGATCATGATTTTGGAGGAAGGTGCCAACGCTACTCTTGTGGAGACGTTTATCTCACCAAACAACCAAGACGCATCCGTGGTGTGCTCTGCCGCAAACGTCGTGGCAAACTCCAATGCAAAGGCCACTCGCATTCTTGTACAAGATCTCAACCGGAATTCATCTTTTTACCAACTGGACACAAAGCGAGCGTGTCGTGATGCCAGTGTTCGTTGTTGCTCTCTCCACTTAGGTTCTGCCCAAAGCCGATTCGAGAACTTGGCCGTGGCCGCCGAGGAAGGTGCCGAAATCGATTTACTCGGCTTAAGTGTAGGCAAAGGGACACAACTTTTCGATCAACGAACGAGACAGCTCCACCTCGCTCCAAACGGTCGTTCAGACCTTCTTTACAAAAACGCTCTTTTGGATCAGTCCAAAGCGGTTTTCTCGGGTATAATTAAGGTTGAGGAACAAGCACAACAAACCGATGCATACCAAACGAACCGGAACCTGCTTTTAAGTCCTGAAGCAGAAGCCGACTCCTTGCCCGGATTAGAAATCTTGGCCAACGAAGTAAAGTGCAGTCATGGATCTACCATTGGTGAAATTGATGAGGAACAACTTTTTTATCTCCTCAGCCGAGGCATCTCAAAAGCATCAGCCGAAGAACTTCTTGTTAACGGCTTTCTCGATGAAGTGCTCAAACGGCTGAAGAACGAAGAACTTGCCGATTTGCTTCGCGAACATTTAAAGGAAAATTTTTCCCGTTAATACCTTTCATGTCCACACATCACGAGGAAAGAGAACTCACGAGAGACGTGCAAGCCACGTTAATCCCGCACGGCGACCCCTACACCTTGGATAAAGGAGCCAAGGTCACGATAACGCACAGGCTTGGCGGCAACTTCACAGTGATGACGCTCAACGGCATGTATCGCATCTCTGCAGCAGACGCTGATTCGCTGGGCGAAGATGACTCTCAAGGAGCAGAGGACGATTGCGACAACACCGGACCCGCCGATGAGGATAGCATTCGCGATGCTCTTCGATCCGTCTTCGACCCCGAAATACCAGTAAACGTAGTGGATCTCGGCCTAATTTATAAAATCAATATTGACGAGGAGGAGGAAGGAAAGAGAGTAGCGAATATCGACATGACTCTCACTGCACCGGGATGCGGCATGGGGCCTGTCATTGCAGAGGACTGCAAAGGTAAAGTCATCAAGCTTTCTGGAATCGACGAGGCGAATGTGGAAATCGTTTGGGATCCGCCTTGGACTCAAGACCTCATTTCAGAGACAGGAAAGATGGAATTAGGCTTGATTTGAAAAATATTTTATCTTTTGCCTTGTCACGAGCCTAAACCGTCTTTTGCTCGCCTGCTCTTGATAAGATGAGTGAACCAACAAAATTCAGTTTCGCGCTTGGCTGCGATCACGCGGGTTTTAAATACAAGGAAGCCATTAAAGTCTACCTGCTTGCCGAAGGCCACGAAGTAAAGGACTTTGGAACTTTCTCCGAGGAATCGGTCGACTACCCGGACTTCGTTCGTCCTGCAGCCGAAGCTGTGGGTGGCGGACTCGCTGACCTTGGAGTCGTATTAGGAGGAAGCGGAAACGGTGAAGCAATGGCCGCCAACAAGGTAGTTGGTATTCGCTGTGCCCTTTGCTGGTCCGAAGAAACCGCTCGACTCGCAAAGCAGCACAACGATGCAAACATGCTATCACTTGGCGAACGCCAAATCACCGAGGAGTTGGCTGTTAGTATAGTGAGAGAATGGATTAACGCCACTTTCGAAGGTGGTCGCCATGCCCGGCGAATATCTATGATCGAGAAAACGACTTCACATCAATGAATTTTAATGACAATATCCCACATCAATGAGTAACGACAAAGATAAAAAAACCGACTCCGTCTCTGAAATCATACAGAAGAAATTTCTTGAAGAGCGAAAAGTCTTCCTTTGGGGAGAAGTAAGTGATCGGTCCGCCCGAGGCGTCACTGAAAAATTTCTTTTTCTCGAGGCATCCGATCCCGGTAAAGATATCACTTTCTATATTAACACTCCAGGAGGTTCCATCACAGCCGGAATGGCCGTTTACGACACGATGCAAC
>JABHOU010000117.1 GCA_018695085.1 Opitutia bacterium
AACGAGCTTGGGTGGAGGAGGACAGGCGGGCAGCCTGAAAACGGCTTTGCCAGATGCGCACGGGTCGAGCATGCGTTCGATTTTTTGCAATAACCATATGTCTCTTATGATAACTTATTCTTGATTGAGCTCTTTGAGCGACTGAGCCTGTCGGATGTTTTTCTAGAAAAACCTCAAAAAGCCTAATGGCATCTTTGTGCGAAATATTTCCAGAGCGTTCAAATATGTCTGCATATTCAGCCGCTCCGAGACTTTTCGCACCTTTCAATTCAGCACGAAGAGCAGTACCCATTTCTTTACAATCCTCAAGTGCGGTTCGGGTTTCTGCAAGGGAGTCTTTCAGAGACGAAACTTCAGCCTGCTTTAGGGTGATATCGTCTTGCAATACCTTGATCGTTGCCTGCCTGCTCTCGGCGTCGACAAGTGCTTTAGCTGATAAATTCTTCAGGGTTTCGTTAAAGTCGGCACTTTCAGCGACATATTTAGCCAGCAATGTGCTATATTCCAATTTAAGAACGGTTTCCACATGTGGAGCCACAGATTTGCGAGCGGTTGATTCCTCATCTTGGCAACTTACTAAAAATGTTGTACAGAAGGAGATTAGAAAAAGGAAACGATTCATTTATTTACCTTTTTTAATGCGATAAAGATGTGTTTTTGTGCGTAAAATAAGTGAGTTTAAAACAACCGCAGGAGAGGACATGAATCCATCGTCTAATTTCGATTTAGAAACCTGCTTAAATTCCTTTGGGTTAGCTTGAAAAACTAAACAGGTTCCACCTTGGTCAAAACAGTAGATATTTCCATTGGACAAAAGAAGCGACGCGGAATATTCTCCGCCAATTCGGGCCTGCCAGATGACTTTGCCTGATTTGGGATGAATGCAGGAGGCAACTCCGCCATCGGTTACAGTATAAAGGTGGCCATCGTGAAGTACTGGAGAAGGTTTGTTTGGCGCGCCTTTGCGGAGGCGCCAGACGATGTGGGTGTCGGTCACATCGCCTTTGCCGTCTATGCGAATACCAAGAAGCTCGGCTTTTCCATAACCAGTATTGACGAAAGCCATGTCATGTCCAACAAGCGTTCGAGCGGCGCTGGAGTGGTTTCCGTACCTAATAGTCCAGATTTCTTTGCCGGAGAGAGGGTCATATCCGAATACAGCCTTGGCTCCGGGGCTGATGAGTTGGCTTTGACCCTTGACTTGTGCGAGGACCGGAGTGGCGTAACTTTTGCGGAGGTCACCACCTCGTTTTGGCAATCCTGTGTTGGGATCGAGATCGCCGAAGTCGGTTGATCGGTCTGTACGCCAAATTGTGTTGCCTGTGAGCTTGTCGAGGGCGATCAAGTATTGGTAGTCTGCCCCGTCCATAGTGAGAATAATTAGATTTTCGTAAACAAAAGGAGATGAGCCTGCACCGCGAAAATGATCGCATACTAGATCGGTTCTTTTCCAGAGGACCTTGTGAGTCTTCAGGTCGAGACAAGCTGTTCCCGGTGAACCGAAGGAAACGTAAACATGCGAACTGTCAATCAGTGGAGAAGGAGAGGCGTAAGAGTTAAAGGCGTGTGCGAATTGAGGCTTGTTAATTTGAAAGAGTTTGTGGTTCAGGAGAATTTTTCCCGAGGTGGCGTCGACACAAAGGACATACAGTTCCCGACCATCGGGCGTGGCGGTAGTGAGCCATACTTGGCCGCCGGCAACTACGGGGCTCGACCAACCACGACCGTGAACGACCGTTTTCCACATGACCTGATTGCCCTCGCTCCATTGAAGCGGGAGATCTACGCCATTGACTGAACCGTCTTGCTTGGGACCTCGGTAGTCAGGCCACGAGGTTTCCGCGATAGCCAAACGAGAAAGCCCCATGATGCAAACTAGACAAATAAAAACTTTGTTCTGAAGTTTCATCTCAAAGATATTAGCTTTGCTTAAAGTTAAGGTATTGCAACTGATTTTAACCTGTTCGCCCTTCATTAAAATTGGCTGCGTTGTACGCGATCCGGCTTGCGGGCAAATGAGGTAGCGTTATTTAAGTAACCCTAATGTTTCCCTGCCCTTATTCTTATTCAAAGCTTTTCGTTCCTAACGTCGACCCACTTTTTAATTGATTATGACAATGACCTTTTTCACCACTCTGGTCCTATTTGCTATTCCAGCTCCTTCAGAACGGTTGGAGTCAGAGCTAACGCAAAAGCAAGTTAAGGAAAACGAGGCACGACTGCTTTCGCGTGCACGAAAACTTACTTTCGCAGGAAAGCGTAGCGGGGAGGGTTATTTTTCTGCAGACGGGAAGAAACTAATTTACCAATCCGAACGGCTCCCCGAAAACCCCTTCTACCAAATTTATGTCCTTGATTTGGAGACTGGGGAAACAGATCTTGTGTCCACGGGTTCAGGCAAGACGACCTGCTCATGGCTTCATCCGGTTGAGGAAAAGGCTCTTTTCGCATCCAGTCACGAAGACCCGGCAGCGAAGGACAAGCAGAAGGTGGAGCTGGAGTTCCGTGAGTCAGGCAAGGCTCGAAAGTATTCATGGGACTACGACGAGTGGTACGACATTTTTGAAAAAGACTTGAATTCCGGAAACCTACGCAACCTTACAAATGCTCGTGGTTACGATGCCGAGGGGTGCTATTCCCCTGACGGAAAGCTTATTGTATTTGCCTCCAATCGCCAAGCTTACGAGCGGGACCTATCCGAAGAAGAGAAGAAAATTCACGAACGAGACAAATCCTATTTTTCCGAAATTTTCATTATGAATTCGGATGGTTCAAACCTGCAACGTCTCACGAATGTTGCGGGTTACGATGGCGGACCCTTCTTTAATGTCGATGGCACCCAGATATGTTGGCGCCGATTTTCCGAAAACGGTCACCAGGCTGAAATCTATGTTATGAATGTGGACGGGTCTGAGCAGAGAAAGCTAACAAATCTCGGGAAGATGTCATGGGCGCCATTTTTTCATCCTTCGGGAAAATACTTAATCTTTTCAACCAATGTACACGGTTTTCAGAATTTTGAACTGTATCTTGTCGACGCAAAGGGTGCAAAAGAACCTGCTCGCGTTACTTTTACAGATGGTTTTGACGGTCTGCCCTGTTTTTCGCCAGATGGAAAATCCTTGTCTTGGACGAGTAACCGAGGAGCTGTAAAACAGTCTCAGATTCACCTTGCTGGATGGAATCACGAAGCGGCGATGGGTTTACTCGCTGCTGCCGGTGATGTCCCTCGGCTCAATAAATCGGAGGACCTGCGAGAGTCGGTCATCGAGCATCGCTCTTCTCCGGAAATTGATTCTGCGGACGCTCGGGTTCATGTCGAATACCTTGCTTCTGAAAAACTGGAGGGTCGTTTCACGGGATCACAAGGAGCTCGATTGGCCTCCAAGTACGTGGCCGATCTTCTTGCTTCTTACGGTATCGAGCCTGCGGGAAGCAATCGGTCTTGGTTTCAAACATTCCCATTTACAAAGGAAGTAAGGCTCGGAAAGGGAAATTTTCTGCGAATTGAGAACAAGACAAGTATTGCTTTTGAGTTAGGCAAGAACTGGCGACCGATCGCCTTTTCCGATACTGAAGCCAAGGACTCGCGAGATGTGGTTTTTGCTGGCTACGGCCTACAAACTCCACCTGTTGACGGATTTTCAGAATACGATTCTTACGTTCATCTGGATGTAAAAGGCAAATGGGTGATTGTGCTTCGCTATTTGCCGAATGGGTGGGA
>JABHOU010000064.1 GCA_018695085.1 Opitutia bacterium
AGGACGCCACCTTCAACTTCGCTTCCCTCCCTCCTCTGCAATGGCAAGCCTACGACGTCGAGTATCGTGTGCAGAAAGGTGGGAAGAAGGCCCTAATGACCGCCCACCACAACGGAATCAAGATTCACGACAAGGTGGAACTCAATCACAAGGCTGGCACCTTCCATTTCCAAGACCACGGCAACCCCGTTCGCTACCGAAACATCTGGGTACATGAGAAAAAATAAAGGGGCTGAAGTAGCTAAGACCATGAAAACAGTCTATAAATCGAATTATGTACATAAGAAAAAGTCGTCTTTCGCCGATGAGAGTTGGTGATGTCAATCGGATGACTGTAAGGTTATGCAAACCCAAACCCATTCCTATATTTTTGCAATGAAAGCATTTCATCTCCCACTCGCGTTTTTCGCCACGGCTCAGCTCGCCCCTTTCGTCCATAAGGCCAATGCCGCCGATTTGCTCGTGCCGAAAGACTACTCCTCGATACAAGCCGCCATCGACAAAGCCGAACCGAACGACCGCGTCCTAGTTGAGGCAGGCAACTATCGGGAGCGCATAGTCCTGAAAAAAGGCGTAACCGTAAGGAGCGCCGGAGACGATGCCAAGGGAGCACTCGGTCTGAAGCGGGCGGAAATCACTATCCTGAACAAGCCGAAAGGGAAAGGTCCGGGCGTAACAATGGGAGCAGGCTCGACTCTTGATGGTTTCACCGTGACCGGGGTGGGTCGCTACGACGACGACAAGTGGAAGAAACATTTCGCTACGCAGGGGAACATGCAGAGCCACGAGCACATAGGCGTCTCCGGCACAGCTGGCATCGAAGTGCGTTACACGTGCGAGGTAAAAAACAACATCGTCCATCACATCGGCTACACGGGCATAGGCATCACGGGATCAAAGGATCGGAAAGTGTCGCCCGGCGTCATCGGCAACGTCTGCTATCGCAACATGGGCGGTGGCATCGGTTCAATGTCCGGCTCCACCGCACTAATCGAAAACAACGTCTGCTTTGAAAACTTTTACGCAGGCATTGGGCATAATGGAGCAAGCCCTATAGTTCGCGGAAACAAATGCTACAACAACATCCGAGCGGGAATTGGCATAAGCGAAGGCAGTTCTCCCACCGTTACGAAAAATCGTTGTTATGAAAACCGACGAGCGGGCATTGGCATAAGGACGGGTGAGAACACGCGACCCGTGGTCGAAGACAACGACTGTTTCGAAAACGATATGGCCGGGATAGGAACCGAGGAGGAAGCCCGACCGATCATTCGCTCAAATCGTTGCCATAGAAATAAGCTCGCGGGCATTGGTGCCCGTCACGAAGCACATCCCGAAATAGTGGGCAACGAATGCATCGGAAACGGTGCCGCGGGGATTGGTGTAGAACATGGAGTAGTCGCAAAAATAGTAAATAATCTCTGCAAGGACAACAAGGCATCGGGCATTGGGGTCCGCCATCACGCGGAAGCAATCCTTCTCAGCAACCGTCTTATCGACAATGCCCTCGTAGCCATCGGAATCCGAAATGGTTCCAAGTTAACCGCTAAAAAGAACGTCATGTCTCGCAAGGGAGGTATGCCTCCGCTCGTAGCAATTCTTGAGAATTCGAGCGCTACCCTAACCGACAACGAACTAAACGGTGGCGGCGTGGCCGGCGTGCTGCTCCAAGGGACCGCCCATATCGAGAAAAACCGTTTTCACGGCAATGGTCCCCGCAAAGGTGGGCCTCCAAACTTCGCCACTTGGGTAAGGGAAGGCTCTTCCGTTACTTTTTCAAATAACGAAGTGGACCACTGGCGACATGCCCTTTTCGCCTCGAAAGCCAAGCAAGTCTCAGCCAACGACAACAAAGTCCACGCTTTCATTGGTACCGCTCTCGTCATACGCAACAGTGAGAAGCCAAGCGAGGCTTCGGGAAACACCGCCTTCTCCGACGAGACCAATTCGCAAGCTCTTGAGATCATCGGCCCAAAAGCCAAGGTCAGCGGGAATTTAGTAGAGAAAATACAAACCAATAAGCCAGTCCCGTGAAGACCATTCTCTCGATCCTCCTGTTGGTCACCACCTTTACCGCCGTTCTTCCGGCACAGCATAAGGCCGTTCAGTTTTCAGTTAAGTCGGTCGCCGATGGTGATTGGACAAACCCAAAGGTCTGGCAACCACAACGCCTTCCAAAGGCGGGAGACCGTGTGTTGATCAGTTCCCGCACCTCGGTTCGCTTTGACGCAAAAATCACGCCCGTCATACGCCTTATTCAGGTTGCCGGAACACTCCGATTCGCCCGGGACCTCAGTACCGAGTTGAATGTTTGCCTACTCAAGGTTCAAGCAGGCAACCATTGCACGGAACGCGGTTTCGCCTGTGATTTTAACAGCTTGAAAACAAACGGCGGACCAAACGACCATCCGGGGAAATCCTTGCCCACTCTCGAAGTAGGCACACAACAAAACCCAATCCCCGCAGCGCATACTGCTCGTATTCGCCTCCACTATTTGGAGGGCATGGACAAAAAAGATGCACCTGCGCTGGTTTGTTGCTCGGCCCGCATGGAATTGCACGGTTCCCCCCTTAAGAGACCATGGGTTAAACTGGGTGCGACCTGCCAACCGGGCGACGCAAAGATTGTCGTGAATGAGAATGTCTCCGACTGGCGCGTGGGTGACGAGATAATCGTGACCGCCTCCAAGAAAGTGCGAAACATGGGTACCTATCGCGACGAGGAAGTGGGCACGGAAGAGCGAATAGTTAAGGCCATCGATGGGCACTCAATCACTCTCGACAAACCCTTGCGCTTGGAACACTCAGGGGAAGGCGAATTTCGTAGCGAGGTGGCAAATTTATCTCGAAACGTCATCGTCGAAAGCGCCGATCCGGATGGCGTCCGTGGTCACACCATGTACCATCGACACAGCAAGGGCGGTATCAGCTACGCCCGTTTCGCCCATCTCGGGAAGGAAGGCGAACTGGGGAGATACCCAATACACTTCCATCTGGTCGGCGAAACAATGCGCGGCTCTGCTGTGCTCGGCGTCGCCGTAGTCGACTCGCACAACCGTTGGGTCACGATTCACGGCACGCAATACCTACTTGTGCGGGACTGCGTAGGCTACAAGTCCGTGGGACACGGCTATTTCCTCGAGAACGGGTCGGAAGTATTCAACCTGCTCGACCGCAACCTCGGCGTACAGGCTTTCAATGGCCCTAGACTGAAGGATCAAGAGCTTCCCTTCGATCCAAACGACGGAGCCGCCTTCTGGTGGGCAAATGGACGAAACGTCCTCACTCGAAACGTAGCTGTGGAAAATGCAAAATACGGTTTTCGCTACGATTGCCAAAAGCGCAGTAATTTCGACAGCAACCTACGCGTCCTCATGCCGGACGGTTCCAGAAAAATCGTCGACATACGCACCCTCGCCATTAGCCGTTTCGAGAAAAACGAGTCACACAGCGAAGGACTTTATTCCGTCGCCCTCGCCGGCACCGAGGGCGTAGGCCCCGACCTGCGACATCCGCACCTCATAAGAGACCTCAAAATCTGGCAGACCCATTATGCATTCAGAGCCCAGTTACCCACTATGCTGGCGGAAAACATTCAAATCGACCACGCGGTCTACGGGATATATCGACCCTGGTTC
>JABHOU010000367.1 GCA_018695085.1 Opitutia bacterium
AAAAAGATCGGAAGATGGAGCAATTGCGGGGTGCTTGCCCATCCAGTCGAATTTCCATGGATGCTTCATTGAATAATGCCCATGGCGAATTGGCATGAAATTACGTTCCCCCGGTCTGCCCGGATCGTTGTCCGTACCCAACCAGTTGAACCCGCTGTCCATACAGATGTCCCATGGGTTGCGCATCCCCCTCGCATACAGTTCGAGATCGTAACCTCCGGGGCGGCAACGAAATATACCTCCTTCTTTTTCGCTCTTGTTCAAGGGATGGTAGCTCTTGGGATAAGTTTCCTTGGTATAGACTTTTGTCAGCGGGTATTCGGTGGTGTCATCCGACTTTATCCCTTGCAGATCGCGTATCGGCTTTGGTGCGTTTGGCTTTACCCAAGTATTTCCTATACTGAAATAAAGCCAACCGTCAGGACCCCAGTTGAGACCGTGAACGCTGTGCCGTAAATTGTTCATCCCCGTATAAATGACTTGGTATTCGTCGGCGACGTCGTCTCCGTCCGTATCTCGAACGACCGTCAACTCAGGTGCGTTGGCAACCCATAATTCGTCTCCTTTCCAAGCCATTGCCTCTATGCAGTTAAAGCCCTCCGCGAAGGTTTTAACGGTCTCTGCGACACCGTCACCATCCTCGTCGATAAGGATCTTAATGTAGTCGGTAGGGGAGTCTTCCTTCGGATTGCGGTATTGTGGACCGGCTCCAACGTATAGACGCCCCAACTTGTCGAAGCATATGGATGATGGATTTATTATGTGAGGTTCCTTGACGAAAAAATTGATCTCGAATCCGTCTTCCACGTTTGGCAGGGCATCCTTGTCTATTTCACCGAAAGCCGATGCCTCGATGAAGAATGAAAAAATACAAACTACAAGGGTCTTGTTATGGTTTTTTTTTTGAAACAGCACCAGAAGGTCGCTAAACCTTTTGGTCATAGAAATGATGAGGTTTTGCATTCTTGGTTTTTCTGTTGGTTGCTAAAAGTTCAAATCCACGACTTGGGGAAACTGTGGAGCTAGATAATTCAAACTTAGTCAAATAAAAGAATCTTGTTGCGATTGCTGGAAAATATTTACCTTTAGAAATCCTCTGCCTAAAGGGCAGTGAACAAGCCGATGAAGACTAAAGCGCAAATCATGTCGTCCAGTTTGGAAATATTTGCCTTCATTCAGCGAGCTTTTTCTCCACCTTGCGGTAAAGGAAAGTATCGGAAGTAAGGAGAGAGGTCATTAGGGCGTTCATACTGCCCCCACTTTTGCGATAGGCTTTGTGTGCAGCCTGCAAGACGGGAGCATCATTCAAGGTCTCGTTGCGTCCCATCCAAAAACGGAAGGCATGGCGAACGAAAACCTGTTCGACCCGTTCGCTGGCGGCCAGCTTCTCGATCATCTCCAAGGCATCTTTCACAGGGCCGTCGAGGGCTGGGTCGCCGCTGTCGAGTATTTCTCCCGAGGTGTCGACGGGCTTCTCCTGTTCGGTGGTACGGAACAGCCCCGCGTGGTTGTACATCTCGAAGGGGAGCCCGAGGGGATCCATCTTTTCATGACAGGTCCAGCAGTATTTTTCGCGGGTGACGCGCATCCGCTCCCGTAAGGTGGTATTCGGTTCGTCCGGAAGCATTGCGTCCACGGTGATAGGTATGTCGGGAATACCGCCGCCCAAAAGTTTTTCCCGGATCCAGCGGCCCCGTAGGATGGCATGGTTATCCATGGCATCCGAATGGGAAACCAGCCAAGTGGGATGAGTCAGAAGGCCGAGGCGTTGGCCTTCCGGTACGGTGGACAAAGTTCGTTCGGGCTTCATTGATCCGTTGCCAAAGGAACGACGACTGACCCGGGCGTAGACTCTTGGTCCCGAAAGCTCGGCTTGCGTAACGTTGACGGAACCGACCTTCTTCTTTTTTTCCTGCTCCATTTTTTTCTTGGCGGCGGCCAAAGACTTCTTCTTTTGCGTCAAGGTCTTGAGAATTCCTGTATCTTCCCTCAAGGAAACCTCGGATATCCCATGATTTGCGCGATACGTATTAAACTGGATCCCGGTCATCGTTTTGCCATCAGGGACAATCAACTCCATTTGCCCAATGGCGGGGGTGATGTTGGCGGAATGGGAACCGTTATCCCAAATGGCCGTGAAGCGAATCCCCTTGGAACTGGAATCGGTCCGGGTGGCTTTGACTATTAATTTGGTCTTGGAGGCAATCGGCTTTGACAAAGTTTGCTCCAATGTGACCACGCCTCGAACAGCAACTACCTTGCCGGTTGCAAGTTCCGTTTGGTTGAGGGTTCCTTTTTCCAACTCCCAATTATCGGGTTCCTCAAAAGTCACTTCGGAAAAGCTCCCGTTGACCAAAAACTCACGGGGAATCTGATCCCCGGAATTGTCCCGTAATTTGGCTTCGAGGCCCTCGACTTCCTTCTCGAGATCCTCCAGCGCGACCGACTGCTTCTTTAGGCTTTCCTCCGCGGTCTTCTTTGCGGCGAGACCAGCGACTTCTCGTTCCTCCTTGCTGTTCTTCTTGCCGAAATAGCTTTTGTCGGTGCCGGTGGCGACGACTTGCTGCGTGGTGAGCAATTCCTTTAGGACGTTCTTGTCTTTCTGGAGGATAAGTTCGATCAAACGGTCCGTACTGGCGGTAGCATCGAACATGGCACGATAGTGAGACGTCCCGCGCGCACTGACTCCAGTGCTGGCAAGGGCTGCGTTGTCTTTGCAGATATAGCCACCGAGATCGTAATCAAAGAAGTCGCGGAAGAAGCGTAATACGCGCGGTTTGCGGATACTGTCGTCGGCCAACATCCGGGTGACTTCGCGCTTCACGTCTTCACGCGTATTCATACGGCCCTCAACAATTGCCTTGCGGAGGGTATCGTCGGGTCTCAGGTAACTGAGGGCATGGTTGACAGCCAGGCCGAGCTCCCAGTCCTGCAGCATGGCGCGTCCGTATTCGTCGGGTTTTCCGGACTCCACCAACTCGGTACGGAACAAGGCATCCCGGTCGAGGAAGATGGCGGACAAGCCCATGAAGGCCCCATTCTCCTTGCCCACCTTGTCGATGGAGTCCTTGACGATAAGCAGGTAGTCCTCGGATTCCTTCTTAGTGGGCGTCCGAAAAGTCACCGCCTCGAAGAGATAGTTCACTGCAGCCCGCAGGCGATCATCGGTTACGTTTGGCTCATTCATAAGATCGTAAACGGGAGTGATCGGACGTGAGACTTTGGTGTTGTAAACGATGGCAGTGGGGAGACCGCGGAGGTCGCCCTTGGGCTTGACCTTGTCCCAGGTCTTGGGGTCGTCGGTGATTTGCTCGGGAAACCCAACCAAGCTGAGCGGACCATAGGCCATGAAACGAAGAATGTCCTCCGCCTTGTCGAGGATCTGGGTCGCCTCGGAACTATTGACGGTGTAGAAGTCGGGGTAGTTCTCCAGGCCGTGCTTGCGGGCGGAGGACAATACCACGGGCACGCTCTTCACTGCCGTGGCATAAGCTACGGTTCCGCCCTCCCACTTGGTGATCCGGTCCGTGCCAAAGTACATTTTGAGTTCGCCACCGTGGTTGGTCGGAACGTGGTCTCCTCGCGTACGCACACCCGGTTTTTCCGGATTGTATTCCGGCTCGAGATTGATCAACTCGTTGAGCCGTGTGATGTGTTCCTGCGGCGTGATGCGCCAAATACGCGCAGGGGAAGAAGTGGGCGCTAGTTGAATGCCCTTGGGCAAGGGGCCAAAGAGCAGGTCGTGAGAAATGAAATTGCCCTTGCTGGGATCCAGGTGAGCTCGAAAGCCTCCCTTGTTCTTCATCCCCCGCTTCAACTCGCCGACAATCCAGTCGGAGAATCTTAGCCTGTCGACGATGTCCGGTTGCGACTTCTTCTTCGGCGGCATTTCCTGTAGCGCGACCTGGGACCAAACCGATTTCCAGACCGCCGCGTTGGTCTCGTTCAAGGGCCCCAAATCGACGAGATTCAGATCGCCCTGGGCGGTTTCCTCGTCGTGACAATCGAAACAGTGATTCTCGAGAAAGCCTTGGGCGAAGTCCTTGAAGTTGCCACGAACTGACTCTCCGGGTACATAGGTAACAGAAGCCTTGGATGCGGTGCCGAGCAGGACGAAGACCGCCACCCCGAGGGCGAGGGTCAACTTGGTCATGCCAAAATTTCTTTTAGGGGTCCTGTGCCGGAGTCAAACTTGGCGGCCAATTGCTCGGACATGTTGAAGCGATCGCATTCGACACCGGAAGCCCGCAGAATGGATGCGTATAGGGCATTGATCGGGCGCTTGCCGTCCAGTTGGGTGAAGCATCCGGTCTTGAAAGCACCGCCACAATTACCCAGTAGCATAACAGGCCAATTCTTGCCCGAGGTATGCTGAGAGTCGGCGTTGTTACTCGTATAAACGATCAAGGTATTGTCCATCATGGTGCCACTGCCCTCGGGAACACTTTCAAGTTCCTCCATAAGCTTAGCCAGCATGCGACTGTTGTACTGGCGAATCTTGACCCAGATCGGGTTGTCGGGTTGCTTCATGTGGCCCAAGTTGTGGCCCTGTTGCTCGACCCCGAGTCCCTTCCATGCCCCGAATATCTCACCCCTTCCGGAACCAACCGTAAGAACATTGGTGATACCGGACTTAAGGGCCGAGATGCCGAGATCCAAAATGCGGTCGTGCCAATCAGTTTCAAACTCCGGGTTGGAGTATCCATCGTCCACTTCGGGGGCGAACTTGCGGAGATGCCCGGAGGCGCTGCCGAGACGTTCCCGCAGACCGTTTATGTCATTGAAACCTTGTACGTACTGATCGTACAGGGGCTTGTCCGAGGCGGGAAGGCTGTTGCCCTTGGCCCTAGCCAGCAGCTCGATTCGGTCAAACATGCCGGAACGGGCTTCGTGCTGTTTTCGGATATCACCTTCCGAAATACCCCCGTAGAGCATTTCGTAAAGATGATTCGGGTTGGAATGCATGAAAATAGGCTGACCGGCTCCACTGGCGGAGAGGTTGGCAACGGTTGGCTTCGCTCTCATGTTCTCAATCGAATCCATGCCTATGCACAAATGGGGGAGGAGCGTTTCAGGCAAACCCTTGCTCAATTCGTAGTCGATGGTGGAA
>JABHOU010000062.1 GCA_018695085.1 Opitutia bacterium
AAGCTAGGCAAAATAGTATCGTCTGAATTTAAATTAAGGGATTTCAACAAACCCCAAGATTCGAACCTATAAGGCGGAATAGACGGCGGACAGGGTATCCTTGGCATCACCGAAGAGCATATCGGTATTGTCCTTGAAATAGAGCGGGTTTTCGACACCCGAGTAACCAGCCGCCATACTTCGCTTCAGGGCCACCACGGATTTCGCTTTCCAAGCCTCGATCACGGGCATACCGGCAATTGGGCTACTCGAATCCTCGAGTGCGGACGGATTTACGATGTCGTTCGCGCCGACGACCAAAAGAAGGTCCACATCGGGCAGATCGTCGTTAATCTCGTCCATTTCGAAAACGATGTCGTAGGGAACGTTGGCCTCGGCCAACAAGACGTTCATGTGCCCAGGTAGTCTACCAGCCACGGGATGGATGCCAAAGCGGACATTGACGTCCTTTGCTCTCAAAGTCTCGGTGATGTCCTTGACCACGTGCTGGGCCTGGGCCACCGCCATCCCGTACCCGGGAACGATCATCACTTCCTTGGCTTCCTTCAACTCTTCGGCCACTTCGTCCGCACTGGTTTCCGTAATGGAACCCTCGACTTCGCTACCAGCACCAGGGGATGAACCCGAACTGGTACCAAAACCACCGAAAATGACATTGGCTAGGCTTCGGTTCATCGCTTTGCACATGATGTAGCTGAGAATTGCACCGCTACTACCGACCAAGGCTCCAGTTATGATAAGCAAGTCGTTCTTGAGCATAAACCCGGCTGCCGCTGCAGCCCACCCGGAGTAACTGTTGAGCATGGATACGACCACCGGCATGTCTGCGCCACCGATTGCCACGATCAAGTGAACCCCCAAGACAAAGGAGATTGCCATCACGATGAGCAAACTAACCCAAGCCGGGTCATGTCCCTGCTGGAGAAATTGGGAACCCCACCATATGGAGGCTCCTACCATGCCTAGGTTAAGAACATGTCTGGCAGGTAGAAGGATGGGCTTTCCACTGAGAGAGCCCCGAAGCTTACCAAATGCAATGACCGATCCGGTGAAGGTAACCCCTCCGATAAATACTCCAAGAAGGATCTCGATCTCGTGGATAAATTTATCATTCCCGGCCATGAGAGCATGCCCGGGGTCAAGAAAACTCGACAACCCTACTAGGACGGCAGCCGCCCCGACAAAGCTATGGAGGATGGCGACCAACTCGGGCATGGAGGTCATCTCCACCCGCTTGGCGAGGACTGCCCCGATCACCGCACCACCCAGCATCAAAGGGATGAGCAACTTGAAATTCTCAACCTGCCCGCTAAAGAAAGTCGCAAGAATGGCAAGAGCCATCCCCAAGATTCCGTACAGATTTCCCTTTCGGGCGGTTTCCTGCTTGGAGAGTCCGCCGAGGCTCAAGACAAAGAGAATTCCGGAAACCAGATATGCGGTCGTTACGAGTCCTTCGTTCATTCCTTGCGAAACATCTTGAGCATGCGCTGAGTTACGAGAAACCCACCCGCAACGTTGATAGTGGCCAGAAAGATCGCCACCCCGGAGAGAATGCTCTTTGTATCCGTCCAAGGCTCCGCCCCAGTGACAAAGAGCATGCCCCCGATAACGATGATCCCACTGATCGCATTGGTTACGCTCATCAAGGGGGTGTGGAGGGCAGGCGTAACGTTCCAGACCACCATGTAACCGACAAAGCAAGCCAGCACGAAAACAGTCAACTGGTCGAGAAATTCGTTTTCCCCCTTCCAACCCAAGGCAAAGAGAATAACCGCCAAGACCCCGAAAATAATACCGGGAGAGAAAAAGGAGTATCCCTTGGAGTCGGAAATCTCGGAAGCAGGTTCAGGATCCGCCTTCGGCTTCGCGGGTTGCTGGCTCAACTCCGCCTCGGGTGGTGGCCAAGTCACTTCACCGTCTTTTGCCACAGTCGCTCCGCGAAGGATTTCGTCTTCGAAATCGATAGAAAAATCGGCAGGGCCGCCAAGCAATTGAAGGAGCTTGGTCAAGTTGTTGCCAAATAGGCGACTTGATTGTGTGGGCAAACGAGAGGGCAAGTCGGAGTAACCGAGAATAGTTACGCCATGAACTCGCTTGGCAGCACCGGATTCCGTCAACTCACAGTTCCCACCGCCTTCGGCTGCAAGATCCACGACCACGGACCCCTCCTTCATGCTCTTCACCATTTCCTCGGTTATTAGAATGGGAGCTTTCTTTCCGGGAATCATGGCCGTTGTCACGATAACGTCGACCTCTGCAGCTTGCTCGGCGAAAAGTTTCATTTCGGCCTCGATGAACTCCTTGCTCATAACTTTGGCATAGCCACCCGAACCTGCGCCGTCTTCCTCGAAATCCAGTCCCAAGAACTCGGCTCCGAGGCTCTTGACCTCTTCCTTAACCGCAGGGCGAGTGTCGAAAGCGCGGACGATGGCACCCATGTTCCGTGCCGTACCAATAGCTGCAAGTCCAGCCACTCCCGCACCTATCACGAGGACCTTGGCAGGAGGCACCTTTCCGGCAGCCGTAATTTGTCCCGTAAAGAAACGACCAAACTCGTGAGCCGCCTCCACCATTGCGCGATAACCAGCCACATTAGCCATCGAGCTGAGAGCATCCATCGATTGAGCCCGAGAAATTCGGGGCACACAGTCCATGGCAATAACATTGATCTTCCTAGCGGCCAGACTCTTTACCAATTCCTCGTTCTGGGCCGGCTGGATAAAACTGATGAGGGTGGCTCCCTCTTTCAAAAGCGAAACTTCTTCTTCGGAAGGAGGTCTGACCTTAAGAATGAGATCGGCCTTGGCCCAAACTTCTTTAGCTTCACTCGAGATGGTAGCCCCCGCCGACTTGTATGAAACATCGGGCAAACGAGCCTCGGAACCCGCGTTCGCTTCCACCAATACCTCGTAACCAATTTTGCGGAATTTCTCTATATTTTCAGGTGCAACCGCCACGCGACGTTCGCCTGAAAAAATCTCTTTGGGAATTCCAATAATCATTCAATTAAAAAGCAGTTCATCCAAGTGGCTCAAATCCGGATGCCTGTAAAGGAAAAGTTATTTTATTTAAAATGCTCTAGCAATTCATGAATTGTAGATTCGAAGCAAACCACTAATGCATTACCATCTATAAATGGTAGCATTAGACTTCGTGAACAACACTTGGCTCATCAATCAATTTCATCCAAAGACCAGAAGTCACAAGAATCTTGAATTAGTGCTCATAGTGAATGCCCTTTTTCCTTAAACATAAAATGGGCAAACGCCTAATTATTTCTTGCCTGAAGTCAATCAGATGAAGAAGATAAAAGAATGAATCAATCATTCTCAAGACGCACCTTTCTCGGGCAAGCCGGCACTGGCCTAGCCTTTCCTTTTCTAGCAAAGAGTTCATGGGCCAAATCGCCGCCGAGCGAAACCGTGCGTCACGCCAGCTTTGGTGGCGGTGGCATGGCCGGCGCGGACGTTGGCTCCATCTCTTCACATCCAAACGTCACCGTGGCGGCCATCGTCGAAATCGACGCCGGACGACGCAAGCAGATACAGCAACGTTTTCGCAACGCCACAGTCTACTCAGACTGGCGCGAAATGCTCGAAAAGGAAGCGAACAATCTGGATACGGTCAATGTTTCGGTGCCCGACCACATGCACGCCGCCATGGGGATGTCCGCCATGCAACGCGGTCTTCACGTTTACGGTCAGAAACCGTTGACCCACGACGTGTTTGAATCTCGAGCTCTTGCCGAGTATGCAAAGGAAAAGAAACTGGTAACCCAAATGGGCATCCAGATCCACTCTTCCACACAATACCGTACGGCTGTGCAACTAGTGCACGACGGAGTGATAGGCAAAGTCAAGGAAGCTCACTCCTTCAGCAACAAGCGCTGGGGGGACTCCAACCCAAAACCCGACCGCAAGGATCCTGTTCCCGAAGGATTCAACTGGGACAACTGGATCGGGCCTGCTCCCTATACAGAGTTCATCAAGGGTTACTACCACCCCGGTCAATGGCGCAAACGCTTGGACTATGGTACGGGCACGTTCGGGGACATGGGGTGCCATATCTACGACCCCGTCTTCAAGGCTCTCGGTCTCACCTACCCTATCTCCCTCCGCTCCGAAGGACCCGTGCCAAACGACCACAACTGGGGCTTCGACGCCAAAATTCACTATATTTTCCCGAAAACCCCATATTCAGAAGGCAAGACCTTGCCCGTCACTTGGTACGATGGCGGCGCGCGCCCCGCCGCAGAGGTCACCAAACTCCTTGAAGGAAAGAAGCTACCCGGACAAGGATCAGTTGTGATCGGGACCAAGGGTGTCATGCTCATCCCACATGTCGGAAATCCCGAACTTTTTCCCAAAAAGGACTTTGCCGACTTCAAGATACAGAAGGTGGAAGGGATTAACCACTGGCACAGTTTCATCGACGGTGCTCGCGGTGCAGGTCCCATGCCCTCGGCTAATTTTTCCTATGCCGGCCCACTTTCCGAAACAGTCCTTTTGGGAGGAGTGGCCACACGCTTCCCCAAGGAAACATTGCGATGGGAAGCTGAAAAGCTTTCCTTCGCAGGAAACGAAAAAGCCACGGCTCTCATCCGCAAGAAATACCG
>JABHOU010000051.1 GCA_018695085.1 Opitutia bacterium
CCTGCATGGCCCGCAGTCAAAAAGCCTGGCGCAGCCAAAGAGTTCTGGGTGCCTTTGTTCGAGGAATTTGACGTCGATTTGGTTGTTGAATCTGACGGTCACGTCATCAAAAGAACCGTTCCCATCCGCAATGAGAAGAAGGACTCCACTGGTGTTGTCTATGTAGGCGAAGGGGGGCTCGGCGTTCCACAACGCAAACCCGACCGCAGTCGTTGGTATTTGCGCTCTCCCGGTATGGCGACCCGTGGTCACCATGTAATGAACATTCGTTTCACGCCCGAAAAAATTGGTTATAAGGTTGTTCTGCTGGACCGATCAATAGCCGATAAAGCAATCTTTCGGCCTCGCAAAAAGTAGTGCTTGGACTAGGAAATGACTTGCCGTTAACGGCTTCTCATGATGTTTTCTCTCTTTTCCCAACAAAGTACCCATGTCTAGAATTTGTGCAATCACTGGCAAACGCCCTCGTAAAGGTGGTATTATCATCCGCAAGGGCATCAGTAAAAAGTCTGGCGGCATCGGCTTGCAATTAGTCAAGGTGAACAAACGCACCTTCCGCCCGAATTTGCAGCGTGTTCGCGTAAAGCTACCTAGCGGTCAAGTGAAACGCATGTGGGTTTCCGCCAAGGCAATCAAGGCCGGCAAAATCCAAAAGGCTTAGGTTTTGTGGTCTGACTTCGTCGCTTAGAGCGTAGTCAGTAACACCTTCCCATGCTTAATCAGTCCTTTGGAATCAAGAAAGCTTTCTCGGCGTAGTAGCAGTATGGGGTTGTCATCACGGTCAAAGAATTTCTTGACCGAGAGAAGCGGTTTGTTCGTTCCGGAGTCGAGAGTATTCACCCCAAACCGGATGTAATCCTTGCGTCTGAGTGAAAAATGAAATGGTGTCGGTTTCCATGACGATAAACGCTGGTGGCGTCCATCCACTAAAAGCGAAAGGGGATTTCCCGTTAAGTTGACGGCAATGCCCATGCTCGGCTTACCGATGGGACGGAACACGGGGAGACAGTTGAATGTCTTTTCCGCCGCAGTCTTTGGATAGAGAAGTAGCAGAACCTCCTTCCACCGCGGATCGAAAGAGATGCTAAATGCATGTGGAGACTCAAGATTCTGATTGCTGAAAAATGATAATGTGGCGTCACCGGCATAAGATATCTTCTTAGATGGCTTCCCTGGGAGTAATCGAAGATTTTTCGTTACGTTTCCTTCTCGATAATGAAATGCTGAATGGAAGCGGACCTCGGTGGGTTCTCCTGTTTTAACTGAAGTCGTTACAGACGAGGACTGACTTTTTGGGTGAGCCCATACCAGGAGGCGAAAGTTAACCGTGATTTCCGGCGGTTTATCTCTATCGACTTCCCCAAAGACTGAGCTTGCCGATGTGGCGTAGGCAATGACTACAAACAAGAAACGAGAGAGACGCATCAACGCCGCGGGCTCTTGGGGGTTGTTCCGACACTCCGTATCTGCTCATTGATCTTGCCCAGTTTAGCCTGAATTTCTTTAGCGGCCGGATTGGCTTTGAGTTTCTTTTCGACGAGGGCTTCATATTGCCTGCTGACCTCAAGATAAACTCTTTCAGCATCGATCATTTCTGAGTAGACGAGTTGTAGCTCCTCGTCTTTTTCAAGTAGTTGCTTGCGGGTTTGATCCAGCTGTTCATTGTATGCTCTCTGGTAGCGAAGCAGTTCACGCAGTTGCTTTCTCTGTTGGTCACTGATTTGGCCTTGGAAAAGAGGTACAAGAGCCAGTGCGACAAGGAATAGAACGCACCGGGATGGATGAAGCTTTTTCATGGGATGATCAGATTTGAGTATTAGGTTTAATTAGCGTCTAGAATTATCGGGACTTGTCAAATCTCGTTGTCCCGCAACCACCGAAAGCCTATGAGGGCAAATGTTCTGTGCAGACCGTTCCAATCATCGCCATCAGAAGAATTGGGAGCCCCGGAGGAAACTTCGTTTTGTTCCGCGACGTCAGGAAGTCGTTGGAAAATGGCCTCGCCCCGGAAGTGACTCTTGTCTGCCTCTGCGTTCGTACCCATGGCGGCTGTGGTTTCGCCATAAAAGCGTACTCGAAAAGTGTCGGACCGAGCCGAAAGGCATGGGCCGAGCCTAGACAGCAGGTCGGCTTGAGTGAGAAATCCGGGTGCATGCGATGCCGCAGGACCTGAGGCGGAGGTCGATCCGCCGGTTTTTTTGGCTGCCGTCTTGAGTTCTTTGTCGAAGTTTCGATGGGAGACCGCCAATATCATTTCATCCTGAAACCGCTTGTTGATGCCTGCATTCTCAATGGCGGCGGCGAGAGCTCCTTGCAGGGCATCGCTTTCCCAGTCGGTTGATGCCGAGGAATCGTCGTCGGGCAAGGTTCGGTTAATAAACTCGGCAAGGGAGCGAAAAGGGCCGCGGCGCTTGACTTGAGTCACGATTTCTGAGGCTAGTGTCCGGATTTCCGATTGGCTGAGCGAGCGATAGCCCAAGTAAGCTTCTTCGGAGGCGGAATTCACATTGTCTCCTTCCTTTACGGCTGGACCGAATGGCTCGTTGATCCTCAAAAAGGGGGACTCGTAGTCGTCCCCCGGTTGGACGCCGTCTTTGCCTTTGACCTTGGCGCCAAAAAACGATCCAAGCAATGCAGACCACGCATGGACTGAGGTCGAATTGACGTTGAATGCACCGTCCAACAGAAGCATGGACGCCGCCATGTCGTAGGACTTCAAGTCATCGTCGATCCGATCCCGGATTACCATGTAAGCCTGAGGCGCAGGAAGGCCGGCTGCGACCAGTTCGCGAGTCTGCCGCCATAGGAGTCGTGGATCCCGTCGGAGTTTCAATCGATCATTGGTCAAGGTGAAGTCGGTTTCTTCCATCTGTCGGGAAGTCACGCTGCGGGGTACTGTCGAGAGAAAGTAACTGTCCCAAAGGGCTTCGTTCAGCAGGTAGGAATGGTCATAGTGGTAACCGGCATCAAGGCGAGCTTCGGTAGCGGTCCATATGTTTTCACTGAGGTTCGCGTAGAGTGCGTCCAGCGGGATGCGGGGGTCGGCGAGTGAGTTGCCGATGGCATAGCTGGGTTTGTAACCGAGGCCCCGCATCGCGTATTTCTCGTAGAAGGCTCCAATCTCGAAGGTCAGGTACTCGCGAATTAGCCTATGTGGTTTCGTAGAAAAGTCGACGTGGGAGAATTGAGCGAGAGAACGAAAATGCTCATGATCATAACCCTTTGGGATTTCGAATAAAGTGCCTTGCGTCACACTCGCTTGGTGCGAGTAAGCGATGAAGGGGCTGTCGTAGGAAGCGGAG
>JABHOU010000427.1 GCA_018695085.1 Opitutia bacterium
ATGGTGCGCCGCTTGGCGCGAGAAAGGAAAGGAGAACATTCAGTCCACGCTTTTCTGGACCCAAGAAAAGCGCCCCTACGGGCACTTCACCTTCCTCGTGCAAGGGATTGAAAACACGTTTCACACCAATAAGCCCACTTGGCCAACCGAGCGCACCCTGCTCACCACCGGCTTGCTTGACGCCCTGCTCCGTTCCAAGTCAAAGGGAGGCGAAATCATTGAGACTCCCCACTTAGCCATCCCTTACAAGTCCGACTGGTCGTGGAAAGAGCCCCCTGCACCGCCCAAGGAACGCCCCTGGAACAAACAGTGATCCTCAACTCTCACTTGGGCAGGTCGACGGGAGGACGCTCGTGTCGGAGGCGACCCTTGAAGTCGCCCATGTTGGCTCGCCAAAAGTGTTGCTTCGACAAGTCGACTTCCTGCACCACGACTTCGTCTTGCGTAGTGGCTCGCACTCGTAATTCACCATCAAGGTCCCAAACGCCGGTCTGCATCCAGTCGTCGTTGAGACTGTAGGTCGAGGTAACCAGAAAGATTTGATTCTCAATCGATCGGGCCTTCGCCAAGGCGGGATGCCCACCCATGATTGGCATGGCGATTACCTCGGCACCGTTGGCGGCGATTCCACGAGCAACCTCCGGCATATGGACGTCGAAACAAATCATCATGCCAACCTTGCCGAACCTAGTGTCGAAGACGGGGAAATCGCTTCCGGGAGCAATGCCTTTGCGGTATTCACCGCGGGCAAGGCAGAGTTTTCGATAGGTCCCGACCAGTTCCCCGTCGGGACCCAACATAACTGCGGTGTTGTAGACCTTGTGACCATCCTTCTCGAAAAGAGAAGTCACGAGGTAGAGGTCGTGCTTGTCCGAAAGGGAAGCCAAGTATTTTGTGGCCGGACCCGGAATCGCTTCAGCTCCGGAAACATGATCCAATCCATTGTTCATTGTGGTGATGCACTCCCCAAAAACGACGAGGTCGGCCCTTTTGGCTGCCGCCTTCTCCACAAAAGGGGCAAGCTGTCGACAATTATCAAGAGTGGACTTCCCTCCCTTGGGTCTGAAGTTTACGGCCGCCAAACGCACCTTTCTTGGTTTCCTTGGGGGAGATTTCACAAAAGCCATGCCCCCCCACTCCACCTCACCTTTTGGTTCCCAGCGCAAGTGAAGGCGAACGGTCGCGTGGGTGGCGGTTGCGGGAGCTTGAAAGATGTCGGAAAACTTGGTCCAACCGCGTGAGTCCTCGGGCTCGTCCAAAGGGTAAAAAGGGCGAGTCCTAACGCCGATGCGAGCATCGTGAACGTAGTTTCCCTCGAGATCATGGAAGTAGAGTTCGACATAGCGGTTGGCTCGAGGAGTCGCGACGTTCCGAGTCTTGGCAAAGGCCGTGACAAGATAGTGGTGGTCGCCCTCGACCTCAAAGGTCTTCGACCATGCGCCGTATAGCCCATCTCGAGCATCGTGACGAATGACCAAGCTCCCCTTCCCCTCGTGACCGCCCTCCTCGCGAATAGCGAAGGCGGGGCGAATTTCCTCGCGAGGTGAAAAAGGCCGCCAGCCCTGCCACTCTTGATCAACATCCTTAGCGAGCGACCAAGTCGACGAAACCAGAATCAGAAAAAGGCTGATTGGAACAAATGTCTTCACTTTCATTTCTCAATAATCCCTAAACGGACCTCGCGGTTCGGCCGCGGCCATTTTCCTTTTCCAGTTTTGGAATCGACTCTTCAATTTGGCAAGCATATCGGGCCTCTCCTTGGACAAGTCCTCATTTTCGGACAAGTCCTTCCTTAAGTCAAAGAGACCATTTCCACGGGCACTCTCCACCCATTTCCAGTGCCCTACGCGGGCACCCTTGTCGAGGCGTCTCTGCCAAAACATTTCCTTGCGAGGCGACTTGGTCTTGCCTTGTAAAACGGGCAGCATATCGAAACCGTCGAGGGGGACCCCAACCGGGGGTTGGGCTCCCGTGGTTGCACAAAGCGTGGGAAAAATTTCAAGCGATGTGAGAAACTCGGCACTTGTCGCTCCGGCAGGCACCTTGCCAGGCCAACGGACTATGCAGGGCACTCGAATGCCACCTTCGAACATTTGACCCTTGGCTCCGCGCAAAGGTGAATTATCAGCCGCTCCGCCACCCCCATTGTCGCTGAAGAATATTACGATGGTGTTTTTCGCCAGATCGTTGTCATCAAGAAAATCCAGCACCTCACCGATCGCGGCGTCCATGGCAGTCACGGAACCCACGAACTCGAGTCGGCGAGCTGGCTTATTGGGAACAGTGTAGAGCTTGTCGCCATAGCGTTTGCGAGGCCTTTCCTCGGTAGCGACCTGGGCCTGCAACTCAGGATAAAGAGCCTTGAATCTCTCAGGAGCTTGGGCTCCAGTACGGATGGCGGGATCGAGATTGGAAGCGCCGTGAGGAGCATTGAAAGGTAAATAGAGAAAGAACGGTTTGTCCTGGTTCTGCTTGAGGAAACGCATCGATTCCCGCTGAAACAAGTAAGTGCAGTAGGTTCCCTTGTCCTCGGTGGTGGGGTTGTCATTGCGGTACATGGAAGCCACGCCGTAACGCTCGTGAGTAAAGTAATCGATACCCGTATTAACGAAACCATAGAAATCGTTGAACCCGCGAGACAAGGGAAGAAAGCGCTTGTGCACACCTAAGTCCCACTTGCCATAAATGCCGCTGACGTAACCCGCCTGACCAAGTACGGAGGGCAAAAGGATCTCACGCCGATCCATGCCTCCTATTCGCTCGAAAGTCCCCTCGTATTCGCCAGGCTTGTACTGGTATCCGTAATCGGGCGCCTCGTTGCGTATCATGTCGTAGATGCCGTTGCGCTGGGGATAACGCCCGGTGAGCAATGCTCCGCGTGACGGCGTGCAAGCAGGCCATGCAACGTAAAAACTGGTCAGTTTGACACCACCCTCTGC
>JABHOU010000338.1 GCA_018695085.1 Opitutia bacterium
CATCGTTCAATTATAAAATCTTTGTTCGGTGGGTTAGACCTTAAGAAATCAAGCATTCGTCCTCCTGAATTTTTCCTTGTGGTCTGGTCGTAAAGTTCGAGGCGCATCCATTCTGCATCCATTTTGGCCGAATCATCGCCCTTGTCCACTCGGGCGATGGCTGAAATGTAGGCTTTGCAGATGCCTTCCAAGTCCGGAACCACAACCCGTAGGATTCCTTTTGGTTTTAACACGCGAAAACATTCCTCTAGGAGGATTTGCCCGTCTTCCGGAACCAAGTGTTCAAGTAGATGTGAATGATAAACGCAGTCTACACTTTCCGATTTGAAA
Organism: Opitutia bacterium; assembly: GCA_018695085.1. Classification (GTDB taxonomy): domain Bacteria; phylum Verrucomicrobiota; class Verrucomicrobiia; order Opitutales; family Seribacteraceae. The sequence continues at coordinate 331 of JABHOU010000338.1, forward strand.
GGAATGCCTTGTTTTGCATCCCAATACTCGATTTCCTCGGTTAGAGGATTGACGTCGAAGTTTCTCCAAGACGAATGAATAGACGATCCACAACCAAGATTTAGAAGAATTAATTTGTTTTGGGACGACATTTGAATGCAAACTTTAGATTTTGGTCAACTTCTCGGCTATCATGCTCGCCAGCTGAGTATGACCGCGCGCATTGAGGTGTATCCCGTCTTCGAGGAGGTGATCTTTTGCGAATGTCAAAGGGTCCCTCCACCATTTTCCTAGACTTTGCCGGGCAAATACGATGGGAGATTCGATTATCTTGTTGTTTTGCTTGATAGGATGTATCGGGAGAAACCAAATCGGGGTGTTCGGAAAACGATTCTGAATGCGATTAATCAACGAGACCTGCAATTCCATTGTTTCTTGCTCTGTTCGGCCATCGAGTAAGTCATTGATGCCGGATTGTGCGATTATGAGGCTTGGTGCTAAAACTGGAGAATCATAATCTAGCATAGAGGAGATTTTCTCACTGTTTCCTCCTGGTTCGGCCAACACTTCGTAATCGATGTCTTGAATTGAACGCAACTTGGTTATGAAACCGCGCGGGCGCACTCCCTCACCCGTGATGGAGTCACCGACAAAAAGAATCTTGTCGGTTGAGGTGGGAGAAACGCCCATTCTTTCGAAGTGAATGGAGTAGGAGTCCCAACGGAAATGAAAGAGAAAAATGAGAGTTGTTCCCAGCAAAAAGAGGAGCGTTGCAAAAATGCGCAAGGTCCGAGCCTTTCCAGTCCATGCAATTCCCAATCCTAAAAGGAAGGGAAGTATGGTGAACGAAAATGGATGGATCGCCATCTGGATTAGGAGTGAATCCCACATTTTCGCGAAAGATAAGGAAAGCTCGACAATGCAAGTGAGCGATAACTTCGTAGAGGGCGCTCGAAGGGAAATGAAAATGCATAGCAAAATAAAAGCACAAGAAGGCTTGCCGTAGAAAGGCTAAGGTAGGGGAGGTCCACGGAAGCAGATAGGGCACCGATGAAAGCCATTAGGGGGAAGTGGATTACATAAACAGAAAAAGAACATCCTGCCAGATGTTTTAACAAGGATCCGAAGAAAGTCTTGCGATGATCACTTAGTTTGAACCAGCGACTACAACCGAAAATCAATAGACCAAAGGCCATTGCGGTCGAATAGTCGTCGAGAAATTTTGCAGAATAAAAAAGCGGACTAACTCCTAGCCCGGATATATCCCAAGGGTGCCAATGGCTCCAGCGTTCGGTCATCCGATGAATCAGAAATCCGGCGCTTGGAATTAAAATTAGTAAAGATTTTATGATGTTGATTTGCCAGCACTTACATGCCTTGTAGGCGAAAACTCCGACCAACCAGCAAGGAAAAAGAATAAGAATTTTGGGGCCGGCTAAAAGAGAGGCGATGGCACTCGCTAGAATCTTTTTTTTAAGGGTGGGTAGAAGCATTACTAAGCCGAAAATCAAGTAGTAGAAGAATTCGTACGACAAGGACCAAACCGGACTGTTGGAACCAGGTCGAACACTGAGAAACCAGCTTTCGTTTAGAAAGGAAGCGGAAATAAGATATTTGGCTAACAAATGATCATCCACATAAATGGATTTGTAGGTGGCTGGATTTATGCTCCTGCCCCAGTAGTCGAGAGCGAATCCTACAACTAAGGCGGGGATGAGTACTGTCCAAAGCCGGGTAAGCCTTGCAAAAAGATACCGGTTGAAGTTCAAGTCCGGCTTTTTGTCGATCGACCAGGTAATCACAAAGCCGGAAAGTACGAAGAATACGATGACGTAATCCTGACCGTTTTGTGGTCCGATAGAGCTTGGACCAAAAAACCAATGAAAATTGGTATGGCCAAAAAAGACGCCTAGAGTCGCTGCAATGCGCAATAGATCCAAGAATCGGCTCATGGGCTATATTGCTCAATTGATGGAAGTGTTGCGATACAGAACTGTACGATCTTTTGAAAGCTTCGGGAGGGGAAACTCAGTCCGCTCTTGCTAGGACTCATCTTGAAAGAATGACAATCGTTCTTTGACTTGACGATTTAGCTTTGCGATGGACTCTTCAAGAGATTTCGCATTCGCCATACATAGAGCGAGCATGGTGCCTCCGACATTTCGCCGTCCTTCAATTGCGGCTTGAATTCTACCTCTAAAATCATAACCACTTGAGGGGAAGGATGGCATTTTGCCTTTAGGGTGCTTGTTTGGCCAAAAGCATCTGAAAACATGAAGTTTCCTATTCCCCTGAGCAAATTCATAAGCTTCAAAAGGGATTTGGTAGTTCTGGAGGGGCACGGTAATGATTTTGGGACGTTTGCCTGGTGCAGGATCAATCTGAACGAGTCCAGTGAGGGGAAGACAACTGCTAGGCGAGTGGGTCGAGAGAATTGATGTGCATGCTCCTCCCGACTCCCAGTAACATCGAAATCCTTGCCAATATTCCGCTTCCTGATTGATAATGGAAGAGCCATTGTAAAGATTAGTTTTCGAGTACAGCCGTTCTTGCCATTCTATTGACTGGGCTTCCTCATAATGGAGTTGTGCCTTGACCAAGGACGAAATAGATTTTTGTTCAGTGACGATGCTTTGATCGGCGAAACCGGTAATTAGCCGAGGCAATTTTTCCATTGATGATTCTGTATTGTCATAATGAAAATGCGTTGCTGTAAGGATTAGTGTCATCCATACGCAAGCACCTATTCCAAAGACTATCGGCGGAGACACCTTCAGGTTTTCCCAAGCAGAGCTTTCTTCGACTTCCGTATGACGGCGGTTGTGTGTTCCAGCCATACGAGCGAGTATGAACAAGACCATAAGAATACCCCCTGATTCAGCCCAGCCCGCCAGATCGTGCAAAGAAGGTGTATCTTGACCGAAGATTGAAAAGAGGGGTTCGTGCAAGAGGTGTCCATGACCCTTGATTTTCACAAAGGCGAGCGAAAAAGCCCGAAGAAGATTTAGGCTCAATGCAACTGCTATGCCAGCGAAGCAAAAAATGATTCTATGGATTATTCCCAATCGGTAGTGGAATCCAAGAAATAGGCTGACGACGAGTGAGGCCTGCAATCCGTGGATGCCGCTACAGGCTTCGTCCACGCCGACTTGGCCGAATACTCCAATATCGATTACATTGCCAAGAAGACGTACCTCGTGTCCCATGAATAAGAGAATGTTTACGATGAGAGAGGAAACGCGTCCTTGTAGCCATTGGGTAAGTTGCAGATCAGTGGCTAAGGGCCAAGGTATCGCAACCAGAAAGAACAGGATGGGGAAAGCTAGCGTCTTGACGCGATCAAGCCCCCCGTGGTCATATGCTAAAGCAAAGCTAAAGCTTGCTGTACAAGCGAAGAGGGCGACATTGAGCATGCGCCAGTCCGAATTGGCTTCTCTTATGACCCACAGTGGAAGTAACGCAAGAAGGCACGGAATCCCGAGATAAAGCCAAGCTCTGGATTGTGAGGGACAAGATACCCGTTCAGGGTACTCTTTGATGTTAGCTTTGAGAGCAAGATAAATACAAAGTAATGGGACGACGAACCCATGACTGTACTGGTCGTTGAGTGACCATGTCAGTTCGAGTTGATGGATGAGCATTCCCCAAATTCCGACAAGAGATAAAAGGCCAAAAATCAAGCGAATGTTTGCCTTTGTTTCTGGATCGGTAGCGGTGGATTCTACTGAATCACTCATTGTGAATGTTGAAAGCTATCTGGGAAAAGTGTGGCAAGAGCCTTACGTTCAGCTAGATCGATGCTGTCTTTGGCGATACTAGACTCGAGCCTAATAGCTGTTCGGGTGTCTTGATTCTGGCGAAGGACTTGGGTGCATATCAATCCCCAAGCCGGTCGTGTTTCACGCCAAGTTCGCCAATCCGATATGTCGCCGAGGGCGACTAGGGCTTTGTCTGGTTCTTCGTTGCGCAAGCGAGCAAGTGCTGCAGTGATGCGGATGCTGCGATCTTTGTTGTCGGTCAAGAGGCGATTTGACTGCTCCACGAGATCGGAAATTTTGTTTTTTGGCACTGATGGATCAAGGAGCTGGAAGTACAACTCGGCGTTCTGGAGGGCGGTATTCTCGACATGAATTTTTCGCAGTTTAGATATCCAGTTCCGAATTTCGTGCAGTTCGGATGTGGATGCCCGATATTCCAGGAGTTTTTCCAACGCATATCGCCTTAAGCCCGGCTCGTCTAAAACAATTTCTAAGATGTGACAAAGGCTTCGGATCTCACCACTTTCCTCGAAGTAGCGACAAATGGAAAGTATTCGACGATTGTCCTTGCCGACTCCCTTCAATAGTTGATCTAAATCTGAGGATGCCTTGTCGAAATCACCACAGATGGAATGCAGGCGTACGGAAATTATGAGCTTCCACAGGGAGGGGATGCCGGGAGCATTTGCCAACTCGTTTTTCATGTCATCTCGTCGTTCCAGTACTGCAAGGGCATTCATTCTAAGCTTGAAGAGTTCTTCGTTCAGTCTTGCTCTGGTTGCAGGCAATTCCTCCAATAGGCGAGGGAATGCTCGAAGGCGTCCAAGCCATCGGCAGTATATTTCGAGCTGACCATTATCCTTTAGGTCGAAAATTTGCGCACATTCTTCGAGCACCGCTCTTTTATTATGCTCTTGACTAGCGGAATCAAAACGAAGGGCATGAATACGAAGAAAATCTATCGGTTTGGCATGCGGGTTGATGTTTAGCAGTTCGAGGCAACGCCCCAGACCTTCATCGGCAATCGGTATGGCGGTGTGGATCAGTGTCATGTGCCGAATGGCTTCTATGCCTGTTTCATCTGGTTGCGGGGCAAACTTCGCAAGAAGTCTGCCCGCTTTGCCAAGATATTGGCTTTGGCCTAGGTGTGCGGCCAGTTTTGCGTACAAAAAAACTACCTCGGGCGAATCCTCTTTCTTTTGTGATAGCAATGTAGTTACAATCTCTAGCGATTCGAGCGGTTTTCCCGTTTCGGCCAGAAATTCGGCCTTTAAAAGCTTATTTTTGGAAAAGAATCGCCAATTACCATCTTGCTCCAATAAGTCAATCTGTTGACTTGCCACGAGCATGGCGAATTGTCGTGAATTCTGCCCAAGGTTTGCATTCCTGTTCTTCGCCACTTTGAGACAGTGGAGTAGAAGCATTTCTCGATCTTCTGAATTTGCTCCCTTAAGTTGCAATGTTTTTTGCCATGCAGGAATGGCCTTCAATGGAGCAGAATGGGTTAACAGTTCAACATAGTTTCGCGCTACATTTATATCCTCTGGTAGAAGCAACATAGCGATCTTCGCCTTATGAATTCCCGCATCAAAGAGACCAGTTGTATTTGCTAGGCTATCGCTTTTGAACATTTCGCTGTCGTTCACGAGCTTCTGGGCTTTCCAATTGCGGATTATCGGTAAGTATGAAGGAGCTGTGAAGAAAGCTGTGGCGAAAGACGCCAACGCAAACATGACTAGAAGATACGCAATGGGAAGGTTTCTCATCAAACTGTTGCCTGAAACTTCGAGTCCATCATTGTTTAGACTAAACGGTCACAGGGAATGGCAGGGTTCCGACATAAAAGGGCAGTACCTTAATTGAACTACTTATGTTCGAAGGTCTTCCTTCTGAGATACCTCGCATTACAATTATTTAATAATCGGAGTAATTAGTAACCCTTTTCAGGAAATTCGTTCTAGCAGACAGGAAAGTGTGCTGCATCAATAGGCCTTTGTGGTTTTTTGGTCACCCAATAACTAAAATGGAGCTTGTCATTAAGCCAAGCTACCGCCCTTGGCTGCTTGCGAGTTTCCGCAAAGCCTTCTTTATAAATTTAAATGCAATGAACTTTTTATCCACTCACTCTCATTGGGTGAACCTTAGGGAAATCCAATGAATTTTCGTCTATCTCTATCTCGGTCGGTCGACCAAGAAATTCTAAAAGTACTTTGACTCGGTCCCTAGCAGGAATAAGACGAGTAACCATGCCGTTACCATCTTTGAAAAGACCTTCGGTTATGGTTACCTTTGATCCTACTTGATGAGCACGATCAGGAATTTCAATCAATCCTTCTTCGGTAGTCGCGATTCTCAAATCCTTTATGATTTCGGGATCCACGGGGTCTGGTTTTAGGTTTCGCCGAAGTACATATGCAACACCATGGGCAAAATGTACGGCTCTCATGTTAAGTACAGGATCGAAACATGCGAAAAGGTATCCAGGGAAGAGTGCTTGGGCCGGCGTTGAATTTTTCTTTCGCTGAGGAATGGTTTTAGGAAAAAAAACATCTACCCCTCGTATTGCTTTAATTGATTGTGCTGCCGCATTTTCCGCTCGAGGTTTGGCTCTTACGCAATACCAGTTATGCTCCCAGTCCTCTGCTACCGATGGATTCATAGTTTTAAGAGTCCGGTCATTGCGGGTAACAGCCTCGAACTCGCCTTTGTAAGGCGTTTAAGCTTATCAATTCGAATTTGATAAAACTCTGCGTTTTCGACTTCAAAATCGCTGGAATCAATCAATTTCTCCATCCGCAGAATGCGTTCCTTGGCACTTTCGAGATGGGGCATGATCTCGTCTTTTATGAAGTTGGAGAATAGTCGGCGAAATTCCGATTCCGCTATGTAGTGATCTCGCCGGTCACCTGCGACATATGTAGACTGGACGGCTTTCAATGCTCGCAAGTTTTTTAAGCCTTGGCTTGCTGAACCTATGCTGATGCCTAAGCGAGTGGCGACTGCGTCCATCGGCAACGGCTTTTCTGAAAAGTAAAGCAGACCGTATATCTCACCAACCGAGCGCGGCATCCCCATAATATTCATCAACCGCACAAAAAAATCTATTCCCTCTAACTCGAGTGAGAGAGTTGAGGCTTTAGAAACTTTTTCTTGGATTTGGGCTTTGATTTTGAAGATAGATTTAACTATTTAAATAGCTTTTTCATATCTTTCAGAAAAAAATGAAATTAAGCAAGCCGATAATTTTAAGGATCGCTTTTGCTTGCTTGAATTAGGCTTTGCTGGCATTATGCATCAAACAGATCTTCTCCTTGAGTCCATTGATATTTTATTCTAGCACGCTCTTAACTTGACTTAATTTTCCCCCTTTTAAAATGAATAATAATAGGGTGAGCGGTTTAGCCACGCTTCACAACGCGGCTATTTTGCTAACGGTTATCGCATATTTTTGGGTTTTCCATCATGTTTGGGAATCCTCGGGTCGCGAATTGATTAGTTTGCCTTGGAGTTATGCACTGGCTGCCGTCCTTGGAGTGTTTTTGGCGTCTTTCGGATCTGTTGATTCATATGGTACATTTCTGCACTCTATTGGGTGGCGTCGATTTGGCGGTTCCGTGATTAAGGCAAACTTCCAAGTATCCCTCATCGCTTTTTTGGTCTTTGCTTTCTACTTTGCCACCAAAGACAAGTCAACCAGTAGACTTTTTCTCACTGCATTTATTGGAGCTTGTTGGCCAGTTCTTATTTTTGCTAATTTTAGTTTCCCAGTTATTTTTCAGCGTTTTGTCTCTCCTTCTTCTAGCCATAGAAAGAGTGTGATCATTGGAGACGGAGAGTCTCTGGACTCTTTGAGTCAATGGCTCGATAGACACACTGCCCAAGGGTTTTCTTTCGCTGGTGTTTTTTCTACTTCTCGTTGTGTTCCGGAAAAATTGTCCCTTCCGGATCTTGGACACTACTCGTTGTTGGACGAGTACCTCCAGAAGAACGAGATTCATCAAGTGGTGGTTGTTCCCGATGAGCACATTGATCATTGGATACCGCTCGTTGCGGAAAACTCGAATCGTCATGGTTGTCGCGTGCTCATCTACAATTCACTGTCAAGCTTGTTTGATTCACGGTTAGTTTTCGTTGAAGAATCGGGTCGCCAATTCTTCAAACTTCAGAACGAGCCGCTCGAAAGCCCGTTCAACAGGATGGTGAAGCGTGTTTTCGATATTGCTCTAAGTATTCCCGCTCTTCTCTTAGTCTTACCGCTTGCCATGATTTTTGTATGGTTGCTTCAACGCTTTCAGTCGACTGGTCCTCTTTTCTTCCGACAGGAGAGGGTCGGACTTGCTGGTCGTAAATTCGTTATCTGGAAGTTTCGCTCTATGGGACATGCTCCATCAAGTGACATGGACGAGGCTACTCAGGCGACTCGCTCCGATAAAAGAATTTTTCCAGCGGGTCGGTTTATGCGCCGTTTTAGCATCGATGAAATTCCTCAATTTTTAAATGTTTTAAAAGGTGAGATGAGCCTCGTTGGGCCACGTCCTTATCTTGCTCAGCATGATTATCTATTTCAACGCGACTATAAAGCTTACCGTGTTAGGCAATTTGTGAAGCCCGGAGTCACTGGTCCTGCCCAATGCCGTGGTCTACGAGGAGAATTTACTGATCCCGAACTTGTTCGTCGTCGCATCGAGATGGATTTCGATTATGTTGGCAACTGGACCGTTTGGACGGATTGTGAAATTGTGCTCCGCACAGTGGTTCAAGTCATCTTCCCTCCGCGATCCGCTTACTGAGATGTTTTCTCTGCTCTAGTGAGTTTTAATACTGACCACAATCTCCATTCACTTCCTGCTTTCCCGACTCGAACTGTTCTTGGAGTTAAGTTTTTTTCGGGTAGTTTGAAAGATGTGATTGATCATGTCATTCATGGCGGACTCGTCGTCGTGCCATCCGGTCCCGGATTGGCAAATGACCTTCCTCGGGATCCTGCCTATCGTGATGCCCTCGTTTCCGCCGATCTCGTTCTTCCAGATAGCGGGCTCATGGCACTATGGTGGAATCGTTCCCATTCGAACGAAGAGGAAAGATTGCCTCGGTTGTCCGGTCTGCTTTTCCTCAAGGAATTCATCAAACGGGAAGCCCAAGGAGTCCTGCAGGATTCTTTCTGGATTATGCCCGACGCTGGCCAAGATGCCCACAATCGGGGGTGGCTTGCTGAAGAGGCAGGACTTGTTATCGAGACTAAGGATGTCTACCTCGCTCCAGCTTACACTGGTGCGGGTCTTCTTGTTGACGAGTCTCTTTTACGGCTTTTGGCGGAACGGCGACCCAAAGTAATTATGGTAAATATAGGAGGGGGGGTTCAGGAGCGCCTTGGGCACTATCTGCGCGATAATCTTAATTACCACCCCATCATTATCTGTACTGGGGCAGCTCTTGCCTTTCTTTCGGGGCAGCAGGTTCGAATTCCCCTCTGGGCTGACCGAGTTTATCTTGGGTGGCTCCTACGTTGTATAGCCAATCCCGTCCGTTTTATCCCTCGCTATTGGGCGGCCCGCAAACTGGTAGGCCTCCTTAAGCGATATGGTGCCGACTCGCCTCTCCCTCTGGAAACGGAGCCAACTTAGTTAAGCGTTTCGAAATAACCGGCTTGATTGCCTGTTTTGATTACACTCTCTGTTCAACTTATCATGATCGCCAATCCTCAGACCAAGCGTGCATCCGTTCGAGCTCTTGGATGTCGTCTTAACCAATACGAGGTTACCGCCATCGCCGACCGTCTTGCCCTTGCAGGCTACCAAGTTGTCCCATTCGGTGAGCCGGCCGATCTCGGCGTCATCAACACCTGTACCGTGACTAACGAGGCCGATGCCAAGTCCCGTAACGTGATTCGTCGTTTTATTCGAGTGAATCCTCAGGCGGTAACAGTGGTAGTAGGATGTTACTCTCAGGTAGGGGCTTCCTCCGTTGCTGAAATTCCTGGTGTTGATTACGTCATTGGCAACCAAGATAAGATGAATCTCCTCGAATACATCGGGGAGAAAAAAACGGATCGGCCTGTTGTCGTTCGAGAAAGAATTGATAGAAATGATTTTTCCCTCTCCATAAATGGTGACAGTCCTTTTGAGTGGCGAGCGAATCTCAAGGTGCAGGACGGTTGCGATTTCATGTGCTCCTTCTGCATCATACCCTTTGCTCGTGGTAGGGCGCGGTCACGAGCCTTTGATAATTTAATGGAAGAGGCTCACTCCCTTGCTGACCGAGGTGTTCGGGAAGTTATTCTCACTGGAGTCAACATAGGCACCTACCAATCGCAAGGTTACGACTTTTTGGCTCTAATCGGGGCTCTTTCGTCCGTTTCCGGTTTGGCCCGAATCCGTATCAGCAGTATCGAGCCCACAACCATTCCTGAACAGCTTTTCCCTCTCATGGCCGATCCCAGTCATCCGCTTCTCCCATACCTACACGTTCCACTTCAGGCGGGATGCGACCGGACACTCGTTGCCATGAAGCGAAAATATCAATTGGACGAGATAATTTCCTTTATCCAAAAGGCAAACGAACTCGTGCCGAATTTATGCATCGGCACCGACCTTATGGCGGGATTCCCGGGAGAGACCAATGATGATTTCGAGCAGACTTGCCGAACCTTTCTGGAGCATCCCTTTTCATATTGCCATGCATTTACCTTTTCTGAACGTTCGGGCACTTCGGCTGCTCGAGTTGCTGATCAAGTTCCCATGGAAGAGCGTCGTCGTCGCAGCGACCGTCTTCGAGTTCTTTCCGCATCTAAGCGTCATGACTTTTACGAGGCACAAGTCGGTCGTGAGGCTGTAATTCTAATGGAGGATCCAAAGAACGGATTCTGGCCTGCCTATACGGAGAATTACGTTCGCGTTCTTGTGGATTCGGATCGATCGGATCTCGCCAATCGTATTGCCCGGGTGCGACTTGATCGAGCGAGACCCGAATACGTCGAAGCTGAGCTTCTTGAAGTGCTCGTCGAAACCTGAGGTACGACGTGCCCGACCTTCTTCTTTGGGATCTCGACGAAACCTTAGTCACCACTGCGGGGGCAGGGGAGCGATCCATTGTGCGGTCGGCTCACAAGCACTGGTCAGTGGACGTAGACCTTTCGCTTATTCCTTACGCAGGTTGTACCGATCGACGGATCGGCCACCTTATCCGCAGGCATTTCGGCATTGGCGACAATGAATCTATTTTGCGAGCCTATCTCGATGACTTCGTCAACTTCGTTTCCGAGGAACTTTCCCAGTCGGACGCTCGTATTCTGCCCGGAGTTTCGGGAATCGTTGAAGCTGTTCATATTTCGCCTGATCATGAGCAAGGTCTTCTTACAGGTAACCTCAGGGCGGCAGCGGAGGCGAAGCTCGTTCCCTTTGGCCTATGGGATTATTTTTCTTTCGGAGCTTTCGCCGATGATGCGATCGAACGCTTGGATCTTGGGCCAATCGCTCTGGCACGGGCCTCTGAGTATTGTGCCTCCACCTTTGTTCGAGAAGCAGTCACGGTTATCGGCGATACCCCTCACGACATCGCTTGTGCTCGTGCCATAGGAGCCCGCTCGCTTGCTGTGGCATCCGGCCGTTTTACTATGGATCAACTTGCCGAATGTGAACCGACCTTTCTCGTAGATTCGCTAGAGGAGCCCGCTGTACTTTCTTTTCTTTCCCTTTAGTCTTGCGACTCTAGTCTATCTCCCGTCTTTTCTTGGTTATACATGGCCAAGATTCTTTTATGCGATGGACACAACCTTGCCTTCCGAGCCTTTTACGGTATCACCGAGCTTTCTCGGTCGGACGGTTTTCCAACCAACATGATACACGGTTGGCTTCGTACCTTTTGGAAGCTGGAAGACGATGAAAAGCCAGACGTCGTGCGAGTCTACTTCGACAAAGGGGCTCCCGCTCGCCGTGTAGACTTGTTTCCCGAGTACAAGGCAAACCGAGGTGCATCTCCCGACACTTTCAAGCAGCAGCTGCCTTGGGTCAAGCAACTGACAGCTGCTCTCGGTTACACTTCCGAAGAGCGGGACGGCTTGGAAGCGGACGACCTCATTGCCGCCGCCGCTGTGTCTTTGACCGAGCAAAATCAGGAAGTCTTGATTGTTAGCGCCGACAAGGATCTTGCTCAGCTTATCTGCCCCGGTGTTCGCCAGCTCTTACCCCCTCCGACCGCGAACCCTCGTATCGGTTGGCGAATCTTGGACGTCGCTGGCGTTCGCGAAAAGTTTGGTGTGCCTCCCGAGCGTATCCTCGATTATCTTGCTCTTATCGGCGATACTTCGGACAACATACCCGGTCTTGCCGGCGTAGGGCCAAAGACCGCCGTAAAGTGGCTCTCAGAGTATGG
>JABHOU010000174.1 GCA_018695085.1 Opitutia bacterium
GAAAGGGCACCGCACGGTGGCAAACTTTTACAACACATTACTGCATTGCGTTGGAGATCGGCGGGAAAGGTTCGGGTTGCCGGATTTATCCCTGCAGGATCTCGATCAAGAAGGCCCTCTAGCAGAACTCTTGACATGAGCTTGCGTGTTCTTGCCCTTTCTTTCTTGGCCAGTTTTTTCTTGGTGGCAAGCTACGCGAATCATCGTGTCGCCCTCGTTGTGGGAAACAGCGAGTACGGTGGCCAAGATTCGATTCAAACCGTGAGAAACGATGCGTTAACGGTTGCCAAATTACTGAAGGACCGAGATTTCCTGGTCAAAAGCGCTCTGAATCAAAAGCGCGATGATCTGCGCATCGTTTTAAAATCTTTTATCGAGTCGACCCCGATCAATGGTACGGCTCTGATTTATTTCGGCGGACATTCCATGACCGTAAAGGATAACAACGGGGTGGAGCAGGCCCTCTTGCTCACAGTGGACGGTAACCGCAAAGCGATACTCCTCGATGATCTTCTCGAACAGGTGGCAGAAAGTTCCGCCGCCAAAAGCACGATCCTATTGATCGATAGCGGCCAAGGCGTTCCTCCTGGATATGATAAGCGTCGCGGTCCTGTCGGGCTGAACAAACCGGATGGCCTGCCCGAGGGCGTATCGCTTCATTTCGCGATGAATCCGAACACTTGGAGTGATCAGGGGGGGCTAATGGCCAAGAAGCTTGCCGAATCGAAAAACTCCCCATTGGAAGACTGGTTGAGAGAGGCGAGCCAATGGCGTCTTTCGACTTGTGAACCCGGAAGCATTTCACGACCCGCCTCTCATGCGATTGCCCCCCCGGAGAAATTGATTCGCGGTAAAAAGGCCGGAGACGAATGGGTTTCGCCTCATGGAACGGTTTTTTGTTGGTGCCCTGAAAACGGTGAGCAGTCGGGCTTTTGGGTCGGTAAATACGAAGCCCGCAGCTCTAAGTTTCCCGCCAAATCAAACCTGCCTGGTCGCAATCTGCCCGCTCATTCCCTCAAGCAGCGTGATTTGGCAAACCACCTGTCGGCCCTGACCGAAACCGAACAAAAAGCCGACCGTCTGCCACGAGGCTGGACCTATGCGCTCCCATCCCCGGCTCAATGGGAATATGCGGCGCGGGCCGGAACGAAAGGCGACCGCTACTTTTCAGGCAATCCCGCCTTGCATGCGAATTTTGCTGACCTTTCTCTTTTTGAAACCGGAAACGATCTTTATCAATACGCAGCTTCCACGTCCGAATTAAACGACGGATTCACCGGGCTTGCTCCAGTCGGTAGCTTTGCCCCAAATCCCTGGGGACTGTTTGACGTGTTCGGAAATGTATGGGAGCAGACCAATACGGGTGAAATGCGCGGAGGGTCCTGGGTCAGCCCTCAAGAGTATCTTAAAGTCGGGATCGGGAAAATTCCTCCAAGCTACCGCCAAAAGCCAGGCCAAGCTCATCATTTCCCCTACGCTTCGGAATTCTTTGGGTTTCGACTCGTAATCCGCGAGGGGTAACAACCGAACCATTTCTTCAAGTGAATGAAAACCATCACGCATCGCACTAACCTGATTTTAATTTTTCCATTTCTGGCTTCAATCTTGAACGCAGCCAAGGCCCCGAATTTCGTTTTGGTTTACATGGATGACCTCGGTTGGGCCGAGACTTCCGTTCCGATGATCAAGGGGCGGGAAGATACGAGCAGTGATTTCAATCAGACCCCCAACGTGGAAAGACTGGCCCGTGAAGGAATGGTCTTGTCGGCTTGCTATTCCCCTTCCGCCCTTTGCGCACCATCCCGCAACAGCCTCCTTCACGGCATGACCCCAAGCCGTCTGCGTTACACCGTACTTTCAGCGGTGGAAGCGAAGAAAGAGTATCTTGGACAAATCACCATCCCTCAGGCTTTGAAAAAAGCCAACGCCAACTACGTCACCGCCCACTTCGGTAAATGGCACAACGAGAGCATCAAGCCGACCGCAGCCGGGTACGACGTAACCGACGGTCCGAACGGAAACGGTCCGGGTGACTTTGATGATGATCGAAAGACCCACCTTCCCGAGGAGGATCCGAAGCGTATCTTTTCCCTCACCGAAAAAAGCGTCGACTTCATGAAGGAACAGGTCAAGGCGGACAAACCCTTTTATTTGCAGCTTTCCCATTACGCGATGCACATTTGGCACGATTCGCTCAAAGAAACCCGTGAGAAATACCGAAGCCTGTCCAAAGGTCGGAAATATCAAAAAAAGGACGACCTGCCCGAGGAGGAGATGCCCATCGCGATGTACAACCACGGGTGGATCATCAATTACGCGGCCATGCTGGACGACGTCGACCGGGCTTTCGGAACTTTGCTGGACGCGATCGAGGAAATAGGCATCAAGGGAAATACCTACGTCGTCTTCACCTCCGACAACGGAGGAGGTTTTCGCGGAAACAACCCACTTATGGCGGGCAAGGGGAGCCTGTACGAGGGTGGAATTCGCATGCCGACCTTCGTTCGTGGTCCAGGTATCAAGCATGGAACTTATTGCAAGGTTCCGGTGGTGCAGTGGGATTTCCTGCAAAC
>JABHOU010000388.1 GCA_018695085.1 Opitutia bacterium
CCAAACGACGGAGCCGCCTTCTGGTGGGCAAATGGACGAAACGTCCTCACTCGAAACGTAGCTGTGGAAAATGCAAAATACGGTTTTCGCTATGATTGCCAAAAGCGTAGTAATTTCGACAGCAACCTACGCGTCCTCATGCCGGACGGTTCCAGAAAAATCGTCGACATACGAACCCTCGCCATTAGCCGTTTCGAGAAAAACGAGTCTCACAGCGAAGGACTTTATTCCGTCGTCCTCGCAGGCACCGAGGGCGTAGGCCCCGACCTGCGACATCCGCACCTCATAAGAGACCTCAAAATTTGGCAGACCCATTATGCATTCAGAGCCCAGTTACCCACTATGCTGGCGGAAAACATTCAAATCGACCACGCGGTCTACGGGATATATCGACCCTGGTTCGAGAACCATGTCTACCGCGACCTAAGCATTGCCGCAACCGGAAGCGAACCCTTCAACCGAGGTCTCGACGACAAGAGCATGCAGCACGGAAGCATCACTGTCGACGGACTCGCTTTCAGCAAGTTGAGCTATGGTGGCAGCATGCCCCTCATCCAGATCAGCGCCAACAACGTAAATGGAGAGGCCGAATCACATTTCCGCAACGTAACGGTTCGAGGTCGCGATCCCAAACGCCCGGACCGCTGGCCACTCATGAACCTAGGTGGTGGACCTCGTTTCAAGCCATCCACCCCCAAGGGCGTTCCCTATTTCATTCACGACTACTTCGGCCCCGGCAAGCACGCCAAAGTAATTAGTTCTCGAGCCAAGGACTTGCTTGAAGACGGCAACAAGTATTCCCAGGAAAAGGGTCTAACTGGTGACGAATCTCTCGCAACGAAAGTAAGTGGTATAGACTTTCCGGAACTCCTAAGCCCCGTGGACGATCTTCCGCCCTGTACCGTCATCACGCGCATCGACTCAACTGGCGACCGCCTGCGGGTTCGAGGCACTACCCACGACAACGGCGTCGTAAAAACCATTTCCGTGAACGGTAAATCCGCCAGGATTCTCAGCCAAGACCATGGCGTCGCCGACTGGAGCATCGAACTACCCAAGTCCAAGAGCATCACCGCCACCGCCATCGACGCAACCGGCAACCGAGAATTAAACCCGCACAAGATCTAGTCCACCGACGTGCGACTGCTTCCAACTCCTTCTCATTCTCTTTGCCGCACTGATCAAAATACATTGACTGAGTCATGCCGATAAACAATTCTCTAACTAGAAAAACTTCACTTAATATTTCGATTTAAACGCATTGAGAAGATGAAAGGACCAACTATCTCTCGCCGTCGCCTGATACAAGGAGGCGGAATAGGTGCTGTGAATTTGACGGTTCCGGGTTTGGTTTTCGGTAGTGACAAGACGGACGCTTCCGGCAACGCCGTGGCTTCCAAGAAATCTTGTATATTTGTTCTCCTCTGTGGAGGTCCCAGTCACGTGGACACTTGGGACATGAAGCCCGACGCTCCATCCGAATATCGCGGGCCCTACAAGACCATACCTACCAAAGTTCCCGGTCTCCATCTCAACGAGATGCATACGAAGCTTGCAGGCATAACCAACGAATTCTGCTTAATTCGTTCCGTTACGCATCCAGGGGGCATCAGTAACCACTTCGATGCCATGCACAACCTCCTCAGCGGGCAGTCGGAAAAGAGAATTCAGCAGGGCGTACCCGATGATTCGCCCTACGTCGGCTCGGTCGTGGCCAAGCACCTTCCCAGCAAACGCAACCTAGTTTCCAACGCCTGGCTGATCAAGTGCGTGGGCCGTCCCGTCTTCTGTGCCCCTAACATTTCCTCGGGTGGATACCTCGGATCTCCTTATGCCCCCGTGTTCGTAGGCTCGGCCGACAACCATCCGGCAATGCCCGGCTTCAAGCCCCCGCAAATTTATGAGACCACCGACCCCACCCGTCTGGGCAACCGGAGAAGCCTGCTCGACGGGATTGATCCCGACGCCCTGAACGACCCGAGCGTAAAGGACTGGCAAAGGTTACGCGAAATGGCCTTCGACGGCATGACCCGCCAAGAAGGTCGGAAAGCCTTTGAGCTTCATCGCGAACCCACTAAAATTCGTGAACTGTACGGCATGAATCCCCTCGGGCAGAATCTTCTGCTCGCTCGTCGCATGGTGGAATCCGGTGTTCGTTTCGTAACCGTCAACGGTTGGACCGGACAGGCCCCTCACGATAAAAAAGGTCCACCCAGCTCGAGTTGGGACATGCATGGCGGAAATATGGGCATGGGAAATGCCTTTGGAAACGGTTCCTATGGCATGGGCTTTTGCCTGCCGCGTCTTGATCAAGCCTTGCACGGTTTATTCACCGACCTTAAGGCAACGGGCATGATGGACGATACGCTCGTCGTGGTGATGGGAGAATTTGGTCGCACACCCAAAGTTCTCACCCAGCAACCTCCGGGTCGCCAACACTGGCCGAAATGTTTCTCAGCCATCCTCGCAGGTTGCGGCATTCGCGGTGGCGCAGTCTACGGAAAGTCGGATAAGATCGGGGCCGCACCCGAGAGCGATCCGGTTCACCCTCAAGACATCCATGCCACCGTCCTGCATGCAATGGGCATACCCTTGAACTTAGCGGCCGACAACTCCGGAGTTTCTCGCCCCCTGACGGCGGGCAAACCCATCCTCGACATTTTCGGTTAGAACTAAAAGCGGACTTCGGTTGCTTCCGCTTCGAAATTCATTTGGGCTTTTTTGTCCTGTGACCTCTCTTGGCCAAAATTTCCACGTAAAACGACTCCAACTGTTCCTCTTCGGCGGCATCAATGAATTTTCCGATTTCAGCCACGTGAATGACCTTCGCCTGCTCAGCAGTCGGTCCGAACTTACAATCAAAGTCCCAAAAGTCGACTCCTTCCGGAAGCTCTTTTCTTCGCTCTCTCTTTAGGTATTTTTTGACATCAGATCTCACTGCGTCCACGAGCCTGGCAAGTTTGATTTTGGGATGCACTAGATTGAAGGTCTTTTTCATAGTTTGCAAATACGAGCTTTCGAAAAGGTTGATGCACTTTTTTGCACGACCTCTCCCTTAAATAGAGCGAGAAAGAGAGGAGTTATTACTTAAATCTGTAGTTCGATGCGATAGTTTTCGTAGTAATCGATGAAGAGAAATCAGCTTATTTCGGTTGACTCGATCCCGACAGAGACGAGTTTCCTAGCATGAAAAATAACTCCGATTCAATTAGGGCAGGAATGAAGGCGTGGAGCCTCTGTGCAATAATTTCGATGTTACTCGCATCGTCAGCTAACGCCGCCGAGGAGGCGCCTCAACCGGATCCTAAGGTATTCGAGGCCATCGGCATGATGTTCGCTCAAGGTTCGGGACTTTCACGCATGGAGTTTTCGGACAAGGAAATCGATTTGATTATTTCCGGAATTGTTAAAGGAATGAAGCTGAAGGAAGTTCCAGCCGAAGTACAGAGCCTCCAACCCAAAATAGAGGCAATCATGCGAGTGAAGATGGAGATTGCTCGCAAGGCCAAAGAATCGGCAGGAGCAAAGACATCTTCTGCAAACAAAGCGAAGGGACAGCAATTCCTAGCCGATCTGCAAAAGAAGGAAGGCGTCTTGAAAGATCCTTCAGGATTCCTTTACGAAATCCTAAAGGAAGGAACCGGCCCCAATCCAACTATGAACGATACAGTGCGGCTCCACTACCACGGGACTCTAATCGACGGTACGGTCTTCGATAGTTCCGTTCAACGAAAGCAACCTGCAAGCTTTCCCATGCGTGGTGTCATTAAGGGATTCTCAGGTGGACTCACGAAAGTAAAAGTCGGAGGAAAAGTTCGCATTTACATACCTAGCGAATTGGGTTACGGGGACAATCCTCGACCTGGTGGAAAGATTAAACCTGGCGACACCTTGATCTTTGAATGCGAATTACATGAGATTAAGTAAATCCCAAGATAAACAGCGTTCAAAGATCCCAACCTGTAGACAGAGAATCCATCCGCCGTTCATTTTTGAGATCGGTCGATCCTTAATAGAGCACTATCTACAAGGCTCATAGCTGAATCGAAACGTTCGTCGACGTAATAGATTGCCCATTCCTCCTCTCCCTCCTCATTCTTCTCCTTGACCGGGTACCCAACCAACTCGAGCAGTTGAAACGTACGCGGATCGTAGTTATCCACTTCGACTTGATAAACCAAGGACGGTTGATCCTTCAACTTTTCCGTCGGGTCACCGGGTTGGTTGATCTCGATCATAACCCGGTAAGGCATGGATGAATTCGTCTCCCGTGGAAGAATATAGTCGGCCGGATCAAAGGAACCGTTCTCGGTTGCCCCGGAAACCGCATCCACGGTCTCGTTTAGATCAACTCCCTTTTTCTCCGCTTCCTCCTTGGCTTGCTCCCACCCCTTGACCTTGAACGCCCAGTAAGGAAGGATTTCCTGAGTATCTTCGGATTCGGATGCGTAAAGCGTCTTGATGTGGAAAAAAGATTGGTTCTCCAACCAGACTGCCAAACGCGGGGGATTTTCTAGCGAGTAGGATGAACCAGTTCGGATATCCAAAGACAGTTTGTATGAAGGCGAGGGAACGTAATCGTACTTCATTCCTTTCTCGGTCATCTCAAAGCGCTCGAGAGCTGGCCCCAAATTACCGCTCAATCCGAGAATCGCCTTGATTGGGCTTGGTTGCAAATAAAAGAGAGCTCCCAAGCACCCCGTAAGAACTGCGACCAACCACACTACCCGGTTCTTCAAATACTTCCTCAATGGCACGAAATTATTCGCGATATGCAACCCGATCACAGCAATAAAGATAAAACCCGTCAGGGCATGCAACCCGATCACTTGAATCGAAAAGGGCTGAGCGAAAGCCCAGACCCCCGAACCAGCCATCACTGCAAAAAGCAGGAGGTTGAAAAGAGATACAAAACGACGTTTTTTCAAGCTAGGGATCAGGCTTTGCCCGGTATGATCGCTCCGTGCTTTTTCAACAATCCATGAATTTCCGCCAAAGGTACTGCCGACGGAGTCGTGTTTCCTTGAGCCGCCAAGATTGCCGCTACGGCCGCCGCCTGCCCCATTCCCATGCACGAAGCCTGAACCCGCAAGCCCGAGTTGGCCAAGCGGTCACTGCTCACGCAACGCCCCGCCACGAGCAAGTTGCGGCTCCCTTTGGGAACCAAAGCTCCGAGGGGAATGGACGGAACGATACCTTTCTTGAGCGGTTTGGGTCGGACGCCGGTTTTGGTATGCAAGTCGACGGGGTAAAAGGCATAGGAAACGGCGTCGTCAAATAGCTTGCCCGAAGTGTAGTCCTGCACGGTGATCAAGGTCTCGCCCTTGATTCGATAACTCTCACGAAAACCCGTCTCGGGTTGCAAATGCATCAGGCGTTTCTTGTCCTTGCGAACTTTTGCCAAAATCGACTTTCTGCCTGTCAGGTTGGCCAAAGTCGCAGTACGTGAATTGGTCGAATCAGCCCCGTGCACGTACAAGCGGTGCAATTGCTTGCTCGCCGGATTATGTGAACCACCCAACTGGAACAGGTAGGATCCCGGTTGTCTTTCCTCTTCCCTCAGGCGCTCGAATCCAAGGAGACCCACCACCTCGGCTCCGCCCGTACAGTCAATGATCTGCTTGCACTTAACCTGTCTTCTCGTCCCAAACCCGATACAGTCAACCTGCCAACCGGCATCCGTCTTAACGACCGCTTCGGGGAATTCGTAATAGGCGACCTCCACCTCAGCCTCCCGGCATTTCTCCTCCGCCAAAAGGGCATAAACGAACTGATTGACGTGCACCTGATTCATCCAGTGAGAGCGTGGGACCTTGGCGAAATTTGGAAACTTTCCGCCATCCAGTTCGACACTCTCCTTGACCAATTCCCAACCGATTCCGGCAATGACTTGTTTGCCCCAGGCATCGAACAATCCCGGGAAAGCCACCCCGCCGGTCGTAGTCGCCCCGCCCAACTGGAAGTTTCTCTCGACCAAAAGAGTCTTGGCACCCGCCCTGCCCGCTTGAATGGCGGCGATTACTCCTGCCGTTCCTCCACCAACCACCAGCACATCCACTTCATTCGTGACCTCGCGCTTGATCGTTGCCTTGTCGTTTTCGGCCATCACGACGGACGAACTTGCAGAGACTGCAAGACCAACGCCTGCAGCTCCGAACATACCGCTTTGCAGGAAATTTCTACGGCCTGCCATTGAGCTCTTGTTATCTTTCATGAGTTTTGAATGAGTAATGTATGAGAGAAGGGATAATATTACTAAAACCGTATGTTCTCACACTTTCCCGTATTACGGAAAAAGACAAAGATGAAATTAATTTTACGCGAGATATACTGGGAAAATAAGTTTTTCCGAGCAAGGATGTTCAAAGGAATACTGCCGCAAATCGACAGAAAATAAACGCGTTTTCAGTGGGTAAAATATTGATAATTGGATATTTAAACTTAAATTAATCCTACATACACGTTGCTTCTTTAATCACCTTTCCCTCCATCTCGAATAAGCTTCCTGCAAATCACTATCAGCTCATGGTTCTACTTTCGCGAAGATTCTTGCCGTTAAGCCTGACCAGCTTGTTGTTGGCCTTTACGGCTCATTCCGTGCAGGGAACGGAAGCCGGTGAGGAAATCAACTCTCATCAATTTTCCGAAGAGCAAAAGAATTGGTGGGCCGTTCAACCCCTTCGACCAGGAAAGGTTGATGGCCCGGGCAACCCGATCGATTTCTTCGTCAAAAGAAAGCTCAAGGGCGAGAACCTGGCTTTGGCCGAGGAAGCCGGACCCTTCGAATTCATTCGCCGGGCAAACTTCGATCTTCTGGGCTTGCCTCCCACCCCTGATGAAATCGACGCCTTCGTCAAGGCGTGGAAAAAAGATCCCCGTAAAGCCAAGCTGGAACTTGTAGATCGTTTGCTTGCTGACCGAGCGTACGGCGAGAGATGGGCGACCCATTGGCTCGACGTCGTCCGCTTCGCCGAATCCGACGGGTACCGGGCGGATGGCTTTCGTCCTTCCGCCCACCTCTATCGGGACTACGTCGCGCGCAGCTTGAACGAGGACAAGCCCTACGACCAATTCGTTCGCGAACAGTTGGCGGGCGACGAGATCAGTCCGGACGATTACGACCACATGGTCGCCACGGGCTTCCTCCGACATGGCGTCTACGAATGGAACCAGCGCAATGCCCGCATGCAATGGGAACTCATCCTCAATGAAATGACCAACGTCACGGGTGAAGTCTTTCTCGGACTGGGCATCGGCTGCGCCCAGTGCCACGACCACAAGTTCGATCCTATCCTGCAGAAAGACTACTATTCGCTCCAGAGCTTCCTCTCGAGTGTCTGGTGGCCCGAGGACGAAAAACTAGGCAGGGCAAGCGACATGACCAAGCTCAAAGAATGGGAGAAGAAAACCCTCTCGGTCCGTGATGAAATCCGCAAGATGGAGGACGAGGCCTTTCAGGGAGATATCAAAAACGTGGTCAAACAGTTCCCGCAGGACGTTCAAGATATGTTCTACAAGAAAGCGGAGGACCGCTCGACCTACGAACAACAACTCGTGGAACTGATCAACCGCCAGATACGCACACAAAAGATACGGAAGAAATGGGACAAAGAATTCGAGAAAGACGAGGAGCTCAAAAGCAAATACGAGAAACTCCAACTCAAGCTCGCTAGCCTTGGGACCAAGCCCTCATTACCCCAAGCCTTCACCACCACGGACCTGTCCGACCAACCGGCCCGAACTTTCATACCCGGCAAAAAAAGAAAGGAAACCTTCCCCGATTTTCTTACTTTGCTCGGATTGCCAAGCCCAAAAGTCAAGCCCACCCCGCACGGCACCACGGGCCGAAGGTTGGCTCTGGCGAATTGGATCGTCTCTGCGGACAACCCTCTTTCCACGCGGGTCATCGTCAACCGTGTCTGGCAGAAACATTTCGGCAAGGGCCTGGTTGGCAGCGCCAACGACTTCGGTTTCTTGGGCGAAGACCCCTCCCATCCGGAGCTCTTGGATTGGTTGGCCACCTCCTTCGTCCAAGACGGTTGGAAACTCAAAGCTCTTCACCGCACAATCATGCTCAGCCAAACCTATGGGCAGACCGCCCGTCGCGAGCCCTCGGGAAAAGAAAACACCCTAGACCCCGAAAACCG
>JABHOU010000180.1 GCA_018695085.1 Opitutia bacterium
GAAGGACAAGTAGACTCTAGCCGAGATGCGGTGGTAACGGGACGTGAACGTCACGTCTACTCCTCCCGTCCAGGCTACTTGCCTTATCCGCAACGCGCCATTCGGACCAAGGATTTTCAGTTTGTGATCAATTTTAAACCTGACCGTTGGCCCTTGGGAGATCCCTATCTGCTCGATACTCCCAAGGAACCTGGTTTTGCTTTATTGGAAAACCAAACCTTCGTGACCTTGGCCGATGAGGATGCCGGACCAACCAAGGCATGGATCGTTACGAACCGCAAGGACCCCAAGGTGAAGCCTTTTTTCGATCATGCCTACGGCAAGCGTCCCCGCGAGGAACTCTACGATGTGAAAAAGGATCCGGACCAAATGAAGAACCTTGCAAGTGATCCCGCCTATGCCGATACGGTTAAGAAGCTGCGGACCCGCTTGATGAACTACTTGCGCGAACACAAGGATCCTCGGTTGGTGGAAGACGGGAAATTCTTTGAAACGTCTCCTATGACCGATGGGTTCAATCGGCCGTCTAGGCCCACAAAAAAAACAAGTCCCAAGAAATGAAGCCTGTTCAATTTTCCTTCCTTTTTGCCGTAATCCTTTCTTTCACAGGCGGGCTTGCGGGTAATTCTCCAGTCGATCGGACGGAGCCACTCAAGCTGATTTCCGATGATTTCGAATTGGCGGACGGGCCTTCTTGGTCGGGGTGGGCCCTGACCATCCCCGATCCGAAGTCCCAAGTCGCGAAGCGTTTCGTTCCCAAGCAAAAGAAGTGGTATGCAGTGGCCAAGGAAAAGCGTTTCAGCGCGAGTTTCTTCAACCATGGAAAAACCTATTTTGCGGACAACGGTACGGGTTCGATTCGTTGCCTGGATCAGAATAATCAATGGACGCTCCTTCACCAGGAGGATTTGTCGAAGGACAGACGCCGAAAGCCCAATGACTTGGTCGTCGACCGATCGGGTGGTGTCTATTTTACCCTGACCGGACCTGGAGAAGTAATTTATGTTTCCCCGCAGGGCAAGGCCCACACCGTTGCTTCCGACGTGCAGACCCCCAATGGGTTGATCCTGAGCCCCGATGAGAAAACCCTTTACGTGTCCGAATACGTTCCGAAAAAGATTCTGTCTTTCAAGGTCGGCAAGAACGGAGCTCTTTCCGGAAAGAAGCTCTTTGCCAAAATGGACGATGGTCAGCCCGACCTCAAGGGAGCCGATGGAATGTGTGTGGACCGGGCCGGCAACGTTTATTGCGCAGGTCCCAAGGACATTTGGATTTGGGACTCGAAGGGCAAGCTGCTCGACAAGATCGTTTGTCCCCAGCGGGCGGTGAATTGCGCCTTTGGCGGTACCCAGTTGCGCGATCTTTATTTGAGTGGTTTTGGGGGCGTTCACGTCCAGCGCATGAAAGTATCAGGTGTTCCCACGCAGCCTCCTTCCGAGTGGCCGGAATCCCAAGAGAGCCGTCCAAGCGTCCAGGTTCCGGAAGGGGTGAGCCAAATGCTCGACCTGACCTATGCCGAATATGGCCCTCGCAAAATGTTGGCTGATCTTTTTATACCCAAGGGAAAAGGTCCGCATCCGGCAGCCTTGATCATCCATGGAGGAGGTTGGATCAAGGGTGATAAAATGAAGTTCAGGGCCATGGGATTGGAAATGGCAAAGCGTGGCTTCGTCTCCATGGCGATTGATTACCGGTTGGCTGAAGAAGCTCTTTTCCCCGCCAATATCCATGATTGTCATGCCGCGGTCAGATACCTCCGGGCACATGCCGAAAAGTATAAGGTCGACCCCGAGGAAATCGGAGTGGTGGGGGGTTCGGCGGGAGCTCACCTTGCTGGATTGCTTTCCACCACTGCCAAGATCAAGTCTTTACATGGAAACGGTGGCAATGCAGCGGTTTCCTCCGCCGTTCAGGCGGCCGTCGTAATGTCCGGACCCATGGAAATTTCCACCGGTAGCGTTGCCGAACGTTCGCTTACGGCGAAGAATCCCGTAGCCAATGCAATCTTCCTGTTTGGTGGGACGGTCAAGGAGAAGCCCGGGCTTTACAAGTTAGCCGACGCCCATCTCCATATCGACAAGAACACGCCTCCCATTCTTTTCCAATTTGGCGGCAAAGAGGATCCGGCCAAAATACAACCTTCGATTGATAAATTGAAAAAGCTTGGCGTGCCCACCCAATTGCTGACTCATTACAAAGATGGCAAGCATGGATGCTGGAACCGCCATCCATGGTTTCTGCCAATGGTGGAAGACATCGAGAAATGGTTCGACAAGCACCTCTAGGGCTAGGCTAGCCTCGTTTAAGTTTCTTCTGGGAAGTATAGATCTTCATCGTCGATATCGGGAACACCAACGACAAGTACCTTCATTCGGCCCTCGGAACTATGAACCACTCCGGGAGGGATGTGTGCGAAAGAGCCTTTTTGTATGGAATGCGCTTCGCCATCTAGAAAGAGTGTGCCTTCGCCTTCGACAACATAGTACAGTTCCGTGCCGATCTTATGGTAATGCGCCTTGCTTCCGTCGATATCGACGGTGTGGGCCCATGCTTTTACATCCTCATCCCCTTCGCTCACTAACCTGTATCGCCAGCCGCATGTACTTTTTTCTTTTTTGGCATCCGCTTCATGGCGAACGAGAAGACCTGCCTTTTTCGTATTCATAGTGTTTTACCCGGAGCGTTCATTATTTGAAATTCGCTTTTTGCTGATATGAATCTCCCCATTTCTTATAGTGTTCCGGAAGGTCAATCTTCTCATGCGAATTTTCATGAAAGAAGAATCTGTAGGCAAAGGTGACGGTTTCGCCTTTTTGTAGAGTCAAGGCCCCGTCACCTGCCTTGAAGTACCTTTTCCCGAAAGGATTGGCGGTAACAAGTCCGTAGTCACGGGCATGCCAGGTAGTCGGATGTCTAGGGTTTTTCGGATGGTCGAAAATCGCAATGCCCACCATCTTCCCGTCCACCGGTCCCCAATAATTCACCCACTTGGCGGCTTTCCCCCAAACGGCCTTTCCCTTCACTCCCTCGCTGTTGATAGCTGATCCCTTGGCTACTTTCCCCTGTAACCTCAAGGCGGGATGGGTACGAATGGACATTGAACCCTCCTTGCTGTCCTGAAAGGTGATTTCCCTTTCCGAGGCATGGATCGATATCTTGTAATCGATGAACCGCCCACCTTCCGTAGTACCGGCACTGATCTCGGTGGTGTCCGAAAGAATTCTTTTTTCGCCATGCATCCAGCTGTTCCTGCTTACGATCAATGCCTTGCCGTCAACCACCTCTGCCTTGACGATTTCGTCATTACGAATGTGGGCTCCTCCACGGCCATGCCAAAAATCGATCCC
>JABHOU010000215.1 GCA_018695085.1 Opitutia bacterium
AAAAAAATTATAACCCACGCGAAACAAATGCCCCGCAACACCAACAATCACTCTTTTGAAAAAAACCTTTCTACTACCTTTGAAATAATGCGAACGCTAACATTCGCGCAGCAAAACTTTACTGTCAAATTTTCTGACGTTTTTTTTTGAAATTAGTTCAAATTCGCTTTTTTTTTTGGAATTCCGAGATCCAGCGCGGACAATAAGCATTGTCTGTTCGAAGGGGTTTTGTCAGTCCTTTGGCTCAACAATGAAAAACTCGGAAGACGGAACAGCCTGCCCAAGCAAAATCGCCATCATCGGCGGCGGCGCCGCCGGATTCTTTGCTGCAATCACAACAGCGGAAGCAAATCCCGAAGCTCAAGTGACCATTTACGAAAAGGGACACGACTTCCTGAAAAAAGTAAAAGTGTCCGGCGGTGGTCGTTGCAACGTCACCCACGGTTGCTTCGATCCCGAGGATCTCGCCGCCCACTATCCTCGTGGATCCCGAGAACTGCGCGGAGCCTTTCATCACTGGCAGCCCGAGGACACCATCGCCTGGTTCGCCGAGCGAGGAGTAGCCCTGAAAACGGAAGCGGACGGGCGCATGTTCCCCAAAACCGACGACTCCCAAACCATCATCGACTGCTTTATGGACACCGCCTACGATGCGGGCGTCCGGCTTAAAGGCGGTTCGGGACTGAAGAGCTTGAAAGCCCTCCCGGACAACACCTTCTCTCTGGAATTGGTGGACCAGACACTAGTTGCCGCAGATGCAGTCTGCATAGCATCCGGGTCACTAAAGTCATCGTCCCTCACCTATGCCATGGAGACCCTCGGTCATACGATCGAGCCACTCGCTCCTTCCCTCTTCGCCTTCAACCTCACGGACAAACGCACGCACGAGCTATCCGGGCTTTCGGTGCAAAACGCCGGAGTCAAAGTTCTACCCGAAAGCCCCGAACAAATGGGCCCCATCCTAATCACCCATCGCGGACTGAGCGGTCCTGCAATCCTACGTCTCTCGGCATGGGAGGCCCGCAGATTGCAAGAGCGAGATTACCGCTTCGACATTGCCATCAACTGGCTGGGCGACCAATCCGAAGAACAAGTGCGCGAGCGTTTCGCAAACTTGCGAAAACGGGATGGTAAAACCTTGGTCAAAAGCAAAATATTCGAGGAGATTCCCCGACGCCTGTGGGAGCGAATCCTGAACGCAGCCGACGTAAACGAAAACACCCAGTGGGCGAACTTGCCGAAGCAGTGCGAGACAGCATTGACTAACGAACTCATTGCCGCTCGATTCAAAGTTCAAGGCAAGACCACGAACAAGGAAGAATTCGTAACCTGCGGTGGAGTTCGACTCAAGGAAGTCGACTTCAGACGAATGGAAAGCCGAATAGTCCCCAACCTCTTTTTCGCAGGCGAATGCCTGGACATCGACGGCATCACAGGAGGATTCAACTTTCAGGCGGCTTGGACAACAGGCCGCATCGCGGGCTTGGCCATGGCGGGGTAACCGGCAATTCAACCCGCCAAGGAGCAGGGTTAGCTTTTCAAAAAAAGAGTCGAGGCTTCACCAGAAGGAAACGCAAGTCCGACAAACAACAACTTGCAAGACCTACCCTGCTTAAAGATGAACAAGAGCACGAAGCAGAAGAACGATCGGATGGTCGTCGTTCTCGCCATGCCCCCCGACCCCGAGCCACTTTCCGGAGGTGACCAACAATGAGCTATTTATTGTTTGCGTGCGGATACTCGGCAACCGTTGCCCCTGCTTGATTTCCCGGAAGCCCGCAAAGTAGGAATGCTTGAGATTCAGCTCAAGCGCCACGGTTTCGCCTTTTCCAATTCGAGGGACGAACTCAATGGTCGAGTCGGCGGAGATCAGGGGTTCCGCATTCTTGTTCGCGTTGGCCGGAAAAATCTAGTGTCGATTTTCCGATCGCCAGGGCTGCCCGTCCACGGAAGTGAGGCGCATGGCGTGGGGACGCTCCGCCTCCGGAATTCCTACCAGCAGGTTCTCCAAAGTTTTGTCGTCCAGCTCCAGAGGATGCCCGAGTTCCCCCTTCGTTTTCTGCAAAGCCTCCACCTTTTTGCGAATTTCGGCCAAATGCAGAGGCAGGAAAAGAACGTCGAGCGTGACTTGGCGAGCACGGTCGGGATCCAGTTTGGCGAGCAGTCGGATAATTTTCTTCAGCTCCGCATCGGGGGCGGTCACCATGATCTGAAAACCGTCGAAAACGAGGCTGTCTCCGGCATTATGGTCGAACGTCACTCCATGGCTCTCGAAATACTTCTTGATCTTGCCGCCGTCGCCCTTGGGCGTTGGCTGTCCGAAAGGATCGGGCGGACCTTTGCCACCTCCGGCGCCTCCGATGCCCGTCATCCGCAGGACTGTCCCTCGGGCAACCTCAAAAAATTCAGTTTCCCGTGGGACGACAATCCGACCGATACGGCCTTTCGACACAATCACCGCATCGTCGCGAACGTCGAGGTTCCAGCCCACCATCTCGGTGACGAACCCAAGCGCTTGCCCCAAGGCCATGCCGTTTAGGGTTAAAGTCACTTTTGGGGGAGATTCATTTTCGGGGTTAAGCATGATTAGGTTCACCCCTTTCCTCGCGGGGTCCTTTTCCGCCAAGTCGAACTGTCGTGACAAACGTAGCAGCTCCGCCAGCACGTCGGGCAAGGGAGACTCGAAAAATTGTAGGCGCGGCATTCGGATCGTCTTCAGCTTCGCCGATACTTCGTTCGCCCGCTTATCCTCTGCCGTGGGCTTCAGCGCGGGAGATCTGCCGAGAGTCACGCAAGTCAGCGCCATCGTCGAGGCGCATAGGAACAAAACCGATTGAATTCGCATTCACACAAGGTAACCTCCGTCACCGATTCGGTCAACTCATGCGCCCAAATTCGCGTCCAAGGCTTGCCACCGAGCCGGGGAATCGACAACTTTACGCCACCTATGAATCGTTCCGCCATTTTTCTTCTTCTTGTCGTAAACTCGCTATTCGGCCAACAGCCCCCCTACGATGTCTTTCCCGAGGCGAAACCGCCCTACCATCGGGTACGCTACGAGGCCTCCAAGGAACCTGGGAAACTGATTTTCCCGGTCAACTACACGATATGGATTCCGCCCGGCGTAAAAACCGTGAGAGGAGTCATCGTACACCAGCACGGATGCGGGGAAGGTTCCTGCAAGTCGGGCCTTACGGGAGCGTTCGACCTTCACTGGCAAGCCCTGGCCAAGAAACACGACTGCGCCCTCCTCGGCCCATCCTACGAGCAACCGGGCAAAGCCGACTGCCAAATGTGGTGCGACCCGAGGAACGGTTCCGGAGAAGCCTTTCAAAAAGGTCTGGCCGATCTCGCGACCCAAAGCGGGCATCTCGAACTGGCGAAGGTCCCGTGGGCGCTCTGGGGACACAGCGGAGGCGGACATTGGGCGGGAGGCATGGCCCTGCTC
>JABHOU010000053.1 GCA_018695085.1 Opitutia bacterium
AGAGAGGTTCCTCGTTGGCTCAACAAAAAAATTACGAGTTTTTCCAGTTGGCGAGCGTTTGTGGTAAACCGCAACCAGAATTAGCTCTTGATTCTTGGTCGTACATTGTACCGCAAATAGCTGTTGCAACTAGGTTCCAGGTTGTTGCTCGGATGCTTCTTGGATGGCAACTGTCTGCGGAATGTTCGTCCAGTCTTCCGACCATCGATTCCATTCGGAAAAATCTAAAACTTCAGGCATAGGTTGAAGTTCTCGACAGGAATACGCGAACATTTCCAAGGCTTGTTCTGCAGAGGTAGCCATGAAATATTTTACCACTGGCGTGATGTTTCCCTCAGTTTGGTATCGGACTCGATATTGAATGGGATCGGGCTCTGACTGGCGTTTTTTCTTCATGCCTTAAATTTTACATCGTTAACTTAAAACAACTTAACCTGGTTGGGTGATTAAATGCAAATCGGTTGGGATGAAAAGTCGAAATTATTTTCGCAAGGGTTAGCGAGGGGGGGATGAGTGGAACCATGAACGTATAAGGTCGGCGTTAGGTAATGGATCGGAGTTAGCGCTATCGGATGGCGGGAAGGCGGGATAAGAGAGAATCTGTCCGGTAGCTAGGCGACCGGAGGCGAATAACCCGTCGGGAGAGAAGGCGCATGTCTCAAAGGGCGCAGACAATTTTTCGGCAAGATTGGCTTCTAGTTTTCCCGTTTCGGAGCGCCACAGTCTCAATGCCCCGTCTGCAGTGGTTAGAATCCATGCATTGTCCGGTGATCTAGAGCAACCGGGAGGGAGTCTGTCACCGTCTATTTTTTGTCCGTGTTTTCGGAGGAAAACTTCCAATGTAGAAGGAAGAAAGGAAGTGGACGCATTATGACGGGCAAGGTCGAAATAGTAATCGGGGGAACTAGTCATGGAGCCGTTTTTTTCAACAATTCTTATAGCTTCTGTTTGAGGAATGCTTCGGATCGAGCAAAGACCCTCTTGCGTAACAACGAGTATGCGATTTCCTTCGGGAGAATAATGTAAATCCGCTAATTCTCTTCCGGGGAGAGTGATCCTGTTGTAGGTGAGTCCGGTGGAAGTTTCGCAAAAAAGAATGCGACCGGATCGACAGGCTACCGATACACCTTGTCCATCGCGGGCGAAACGAGCGGTTACGACATCTTCCAGTTCTACCCGCAAGTGAAGAAGAAAGGTGCCGTCTTCACTGTTCCAGAGGGCGGGGGGAGCACCTGGCCCGGATGTGAGAATGCGGGCTCCGTCAGGAGAAAAATCGATATTGTCGAATCGGGCCGAATGTCCTTCGAGGAAGACGGGTTTTCCATCTGCATCGGGTGTTCGTATGACGGCTTTCCCCGCTAGCTCGGAGGATGCAAGACGATTCTTTTTGAGGGAGAAAGCGACTGTGGTAACTGGAGATTTGTGATCCGAGAAGGAGGCAATTCTTGCACCTTCCGCAAGGGAGACGATGTGCGTGGATCCATCACTGCAACCAGTGAAGAGAAGCTTGCCGTCGGGGGATGCCGCTACAGCGGTAACCGCTGCCGGTAATTTTTTACCTAAATTGCGTGGCGGTCTCCCGGCCAGATCGGAAAGATAGAGTTCACCCTTTGCGTTTCCGGTTAAGATGAGATCCGTTTTAGGTACACTGACTGCACACGCTCCGGGAAGCTTTTCAGGACTACCTAATAGAAACGAGCCTGCCGGAATCGGCATTAGACGAAGTCCGAGCTCCTCCACGACGTGAGGTTTTTCAACCCGTACCTTTGTGGAATTTTCTTCCGGAGATAAATCGGGTGCGAGGGCGATTCGAAAACCTCGGTCGTCTCTCTTGACCCCGGGGTCGTTTGCTCCGCGATAAGCCGCTCGACAACGGTTGAAGCCGACATTGAAAGAACCTCCGCGCAGAGAGCGCCAACGTCCCTCGGTTACAAAGGGGTCGACTGCACCCGGTATTCGGCTCTTGAGCATGTTTTGTTTGTTTAACTCGACATGATCTAGGCACCATTCCCATAGGTTGCCATGCATGTCGTGTAAACCGAAGGCATTGGCATCCTTCTCTCCCCCGGCGTGGGGAGCATTGTTTGAATTTTCGGAAAACCAGGCGATTTGGGCAAGGTGTTCGGAATAGGCGGTGTCGTCGTTAGGTATGGACGTGACGGAAGACCCGGCAAAGGGACCGTTTGTTCCCGCTCTGCAGGCGTACTCCCATTCCGCTTCCGTCGGGAGGCGGTACACGTATCCGTTTGCGGTTGGAAACCTTTTGTTGAGGATTTTGCAATATTCGGTGGCGTCGAACCACGAGGTTTTTTCGACGGGAAACTTTGGAGACTTCCGAGTGCTTGGATTTTCTCCGACCAGCTTCTCGTATTGTTCTTGAGTTACTTCGAACTGTCCTAGCCAGAAATCTCTGGAGATCGTGGTGAATCGTTGTGTTTCGTTGGGGAAGCGACCAAGTTCGCCATGCAGGCTTTCGCTCCCCTTTATTTTACCGGACGCGAGACGTGCGTGGCCATTCCACAAACCAAAGGTGGCATCCTTGCCAACGGTCAGAATCGTTTCGGAATCTTCTGCGAAACCGGCGCCGGCGAGACCCGACTCGGGGTGGGGCGCAAAGCTGAGGATTTCACTACTCGAAAGGGCTTTTGCGTGAAAGGCGAGCCGACCCCATAACCACCCCCTCATTGCGGGGTTCGTTTTTTGTAGAATTTGATTGGCGGTTTCAAGGTTGCGGGCATCGAGTGCCCGTCGAGCCGAGCGCAGCTGGGCCAAGTATTTTTCAAGTTCGAGTAAATGTATGTTGCAAGCCAGTCTTCGGACGCGAGACATGGAGATTTCTACAGCTCCAAAATTTGGGTTTTCCCCCTTGGCTACGTTATTTCGAATGGAAGTAAGGTTTAAGGCAAGGTTCCCGGATGAGCCTGTTAGCCAAATACGTTCGGAAGCAGTCTTTGTGGTTGGTGTTACTTTTGGAGTGAAATATATCGAGCGAATTCTCTCTACGGGTGTCTTGAAAGTACCTCGCTTTGTTTTCAGTTGGAGGTTGCCGTCGACTAAATCGCCAATTTCGGAGGCGGTGGAATCTCCGTTGACCAAGGTTACTAGAGTGGTTGATTTTTCTTCTGGGGATAGTCCTTCGACGGGGGCATAATCACCTTCCCAACCGGAAATTGAGGTTTCATTTAGACGAAGGAAGGAACTGCCTCCTTGGTTGTAGAAAGAGACCGTGTTGCCCATAGTAACGAATTCGTCATCCCCATCCTTCCAACTAGCTATTTTGCGATCATTTACCCAAACGGTGAATTCCTTGGTCTTGCGATTCCCGTAAATGCGGAATCGAGCCGATTTCAAGCGAAGTAAATCTTTGATTTCTGCCGACCCGATGGTTTCCCGAGTGAGACGCCCCTTCTTCCGCTTGGCAGCTTGTAGGTTCAACCTGTTGTTGGAAAAAGAAAAGTCGTACCCTATGCTCCCATAACTACTGGAACGGGAAGCGGATCGATTATCAGAAAACATCTGCACGCGGAAATAAAAAGAGCGCTCCCAATTTGCTTCAAATTCTATTTCTATGGCATCCTTTTCGGGGAGAACCCGACTTAGACTTCCTGACGCAGACGTAACCAGAGCGCCATCTTCGTATCTCCAAGAATTCTTGCTGCTTGGTTTCCAACCGGAAAACCCCTGCGAGGCATCGTATAGGCTTTCGTGACTTGGAGGCAATAGGATGAGCGAGATGATTTTTTCTCTTGGTGTTGCCAAAACGCCCGCAAAGTCGGTTTCCACGGCTATTGTCTTTGCATCGACTTTGGCTAGATGCCCCCTTAACTGATCGCCGTTGGTGAATTTCAGCAACGCCTTTCTTCCTTTGTCGGAAGAGGGCTTTTTTTCAGGAGCAGTACGCGGCGCAAGTTCAATCGAGTCTACCGCGGCAAATCGAAAGGAAAGGGGATTGACCGAGGATTCGTTCTCCCACTGGAGTAAACGATTGCCCGTTAGCTCAATAAGTCGACCTCTGATTTGTGAACCGTCGAAGAGGCGGAGGTGGTCCGACCTGTCTATATTCTCAGGTGTATCTACGGTCTTGTTGGATACAGTGCCCTGACCCAAAGAAATATTTGCCGCTTCGAATTTTTGAACTATGCGAATGGGTTCTTCATTTCCATTCTTGAGCACTCTTTCAATTAAGACTTTTCCATTCGCCTGAACTTGGACTGCTTGCGGTTTGACATCGAGTCGGATTTGAATGTTTTGAGCCCCCGCTTTTGCATCGTGGGGGGTAGCGACTTTCAATTCGATGACCTTTTTGGCGTCAGCCTGTACCAGTGGTTTCGGTGGGATTTTAACTTCTTGACCTGATACAGGTGCTGAAATCGCAGCCAGCAGAACTATTCCTGCAAGTGTTGTATGTAATTTCGTCATCTTTCGTAAATCGGTAAATACCTGTAATTGAGGGCTAGTGATAGTAGAGCAGCGGAAGTGGAGAAGGCTTTTCCGTAATTTCCGTTCCAGCTGCCGTCTTCGGATTGGGTAGCAAGAAGTCGTTTTACGTTTTTGGAATTCCAGAC
>JABHOU010000059.1 GCA_018695085.1 Opitutia bacterium
ACTTGGATTCACTTCAACAAGATCAAGTAACAGTAACTGGCGAGGAGAGTTTTCGGTTGAAGAAACCTTCGAGGTCACTAATTAGCCCATCCTTTGACTTAAACTGCTTCTGCATGCTTGTATATCTCGCAATGGAAATATACAAAATTTAGCTGTATTTTTACAAGACTTGAAGATGGTTTTCATGTTAATATCTTTCTTCTACGCAATCGTTCAACAAAATATGAAACCACTAACTTATTCGATGCGAAAGTATCGAAAAAGCATAGGGTTGCGAGTTATCTTCGTCTCCTCCGCCTTAAAGATTTCTGCAAGCGAGATTTGTTTCAACAAAGATGTCCGACCAATTCTTTCAGACAATTGCTTTTTTCTCTGGCGAATGATACGAACTATTCTCTAGCATTTAATAGATGTCCTTGAAGATTTTACCGATTGTTGCCGTGCTTCCCTTTCTTTCCAATGCTTGAAATGAAGATTTTTCAAGCATTTCCCTTGGTGCTCGCCTTGTCGCTAAACGCCCATGCCAGAGAGGTGGACTTCAACAGCGAGGTGCGACCCATATTGTCGGACAAGTGCTTCTTTTGCCACGGACCCGACAAGGAACATCGCAAAGCCAAGCTTCGCCTCGATTTGGAAAGTTCGGCCAAGGATCAAAAAAAGAAATACATTATTCCCGGGAAGCCTCAGGATAGTGAATTGATATACCGCCTTACTACTGACGATGAGGATGATCTCATGCCACCTTCGGACTCCGGAAAGTCGCTTTCCTTGCAAGAAAAAAAGCTCATCTCGCAATGGATTGCCGAGGGCGCACGGTGGTCAGAGCACTGGGCTTACGTCCAACCGAAGAAACACGACCTGCCCGTCGTCAAGAAGACCGACTGGGTCGGCAACTGGATCGATCGCTTCACCTTGAAACATTTCGAGGACAATGCTCAAGATCCTGCAAAACCTGCCGATTTAATAACTCTTGTCAGAAGACTCCACTTCGACCTGATCGGACTCCCACCCGAACCCGAAGTGGTGGAAACCTTCGCGAGAAACCCGACTGAAGAAGCATACGAAGCTATCGTCGAGCGTTTGCTTGCATCCAAGCACCATGGCGAGAAAATGGCATCCTATTGGCTGGATTTGGTACGCTTCGCCGATACAGTCGGCTACCATGGAGACCAAGACCACAGCATAACCCCCTACCGCGACTGGGTAATCGATTCCTTCAACGATGGACTTCCTTTCGACCAGTTTACACGCGAGCAATTAGCCGGAGATTTGCTACCAAGCCCGACAATCGACCAAACTATCGCCACGGGCTACAACCGTTTGTTGCAAACCTCGCACGAGGGAGGCGTCCAGAAGAAGGAATACATCGCCATGTATGCCGCAGACCGAGTACGCAACCTGTCGGAGGTATGGATGGGAGCCACCATGGGTTGCGCTCAATGTCACGATCACAAGTACGACCCTTACACGGCAAAGGACTTCTACTCCATGGCGGCCTTCTTCGACGACATTGACGACACCGCCCATCTAAAAAACGGCAGCAACAGCTTGCCTACTCGGCGTGATCCGGAAATCAACGTATTAAGTCGCAATCAACGAACTCGAATCGCAACCCTGGAAAAAAGCATCACCGAAAAGGAAAAGATTCAAGAAGAGCCCCCTGACTCCAAGCTCCAAGCCGAAATAAAAGCTTTAAAGACAGAGATGAACGCAATCAAGAAGGTTACCCGAAAGACCATGATCACCCGGGTCACTAAGCCACGGGTCACCCATATCTTGCCGCGTGGCGACTGGCTCGACGGAAGCGGTCCCGTAGTGCAGTCTGCGATACCTGAATTCATGGGAAGCCTCGCCTCTGAAAAACGGCTGACCCGACTGGACTTGGCCAACTGGCTCATGGACGCCGACAAGGGAGCTGGAAAACTCACCGCTCGAGTTCTGGCCAATCGCCTCTGGTATTTGCTCTTCGGTCAAGGCTTGGCACCCGACCTGACCGACTTCGGCGGTCAAGGTCAACCGCCCGAGCACCCCGAACTCCTCGACAACTTGTCCATAAGCCTCATTGAAAAGAATTGGCAAATAAAGGCATTGCTGAAGGAAATCGTCATCAGTCGCACTTATCGGCAAACTTCCTCAAGTTCCGGAAAAAAGATAAGTTTCCAAACATCCTACAGGTTACCCGCCGAAACCATTCGCGACAACGCCCTAGCCATAAGTGGTCTTCTAGTACGGGAGGTTGGCGGAGCAAGCATCAAACCCTATCAACCAGTTGGCTATTATCGGCATCTCAATTTCCCGACCCGCAAGTACGTTCACCAC
>JABHOU010000058.1 GCA_018695085.1 Opitutia bacterium
ACGGGCATACCGCCCTCGAGTCCGCGTTCGATTGCGCGTGTAATTTTTTCCCCCACGACAGAACCCATGCTGCCACCAAGAAAACGAAAGTCCATAACGGCCAAGCTCACCTCGCGACCGTTCATTTTACCCACGCCACAAAGTACGGCATCAGGCATGCCGGCTTTCTTCACGTTTGCTTTTAATTTATCTTTGTAAGAAGCCGCTCCTTTGAAATTGAGGGGGTCCTTGGAGGAAACGCCGGCGTCACACTCGACGAAAGTATCCTTGTCCAAGAGCGATTCCACTCGGTCAGGTGCGTGCAAGGGGAAATGATACCCACTGGCGGCAACGACCATTAGGTTTTTCTTCAAGTCCTTGACGTAGACCATTTCCCCGGAGCCGGGACATTTGGTCCACATGCCCTTGGGTATGCTGTCTCTGGACCTGGCCTTTACCGTAGAATATTGAGGTTTTGAAAAAATCGCCATGATTCGAAATTCGTTACTGGATTTTAACCGTGACCGAGAGTTGCAACATCTACCTGCTCCAATCCGGCTTCGAGAAGGACTCCAGCGCAAGCGTCAAGAGTGGAACCTGTAGTGAAAACATCATCAACGACCACATATCTTCTGCTCTTATCCAAGCGCGTTCTGGGTTTAAGAGCAAAGGCATTTTTGACGTTTGCCATACGAGCATCTCGGCTGAGACGAGTTTGAGTACGAGTATTACGGGTCCTGACAAGGATTGACTCGACCTTCAAACGTATATCAAAACACGCCGAAAGAGCTTCCGCAATCCAAACGCTTTGGTTGTAACCACGTTGGCGCAAGCGACGACGATGCAAGGGCACCGGCACCAAAATCGCGTCTTCCAAGTGATCGAGAAAGTCGGGATTGCTGAGGATAAGCAACGGCAAATCACCCAAAAGTGTACGATTGCCATGATATTTTACGTCATGGATAAAACTCCTACCAACTCCAGTCGAAAGAAACAGGGCCCGCCCCTTTCCGAAAGAGGGTTGTAAATCCCTGCAGTGAGGACAATGGCGAGCGACCATGTCTACACCGGGGGAAGGCAAACCGCAACGGTCACAAAATGGCCGACGTATCCAGTCGATGTTTCCAGCGCATAATTCACAAACTCGTCGAAAGGGGCCGCCCTCGACAGCTTCCCCGCATCCGGGACAATCCCCCGGCATCAATATCTCAAGCAGAGCTTGGCCTATCTGAAGAACAAACTTGGGGAAACTCATACCTTTGGCCTTCGGTAGTACACTTTTTCCAAGCAAAGCCCTCGAGCGGGAGCGGTTTTTACGATTCGCGTTCGTTTACGCCTCTCGAGCAGGTCACGAATGTCATCCGGATTAAGTTTACCCGTTCCAACGTCGAACAGGGCTCCGGCAATGCTGCGGACCATCTTGTATAAGAAGCCCCCCCCCAATGCCTTGATTTTAATGTGCCTTCCTGACCTGACGAGATCTAGCCGCCATAATTCTTTGACTGGACTCTCTTCTTCCCCACGACCTCGAGAGGCTGCAAAGGAAGAAAAATCATGACGCCCGACAAGATGATCAGCACCTGCGCGCATGGACACAATGTCCAGCGATTGATTTTTTAACGAGTGAACATATCGCATTTCCATGGGCAAAGCATGTCCCTCCACTGCCCGATACACATAATACTTGCCTCTGGCTGAACAAAGGGCGTGAAAGCTCGATGGAACCTCAACTAGTTCGAGAGGCTGAATATCCTCGGGCAGTCGGACTCGCAACGCCTTTAGAAGCTTGTCCGAACCATGTCGCCATTCCGCGTCGAAATGAAAAATTTGACCGAGTGCGTGTACACCTGCATCCGTTCGTCCCGCCCCTATTGTCTTTGTCTTTACGCTGAAAGTCTTTTGCAGGGCTTGCTCGATACAGCCTTGAACGGACTGCCCTTTGGGCTGTTTTTGCCAACCGAGGTAATTAGTTCCGTCGTAGGAGCAGAGACACCTCCATCGACTAAGTGTGGCATTCGACTCCCTCAAGATTCAAACTCCGTATAATCTTCCGGGTCGGGCAAAAGGAATGGATTCTGTGCCTCTAGAAAATCTCTCAATATTAAGGTAGCGGCTGCGGAATCCAACTCACCTGATTCTTTTCCGGGCATTCGTTTTCGCGATAGCTTCAAGTCTTCCGAAGCGGCATGCGTGGTTAGTCGCTCGTCGACCTTCCGAATAGGTAAACCGAAACGTTTCTGAAGTTCGGCGACATAAGCGTCGACCTCCCGAGCTCTGGTGCCCGAAGTGCCATCCATATTCAATGGATAACCAACAACGAGTTCGTCCGCCTCACGATTATTTACTACATTGCCAAGTTCCTCTAAACTGCCCTCCAACTCAACTCCGGGAATTGCAGAGATGGGAATGGCAACGCCAAGCTCATCTGCAAAAGCTAATCCGATCCGCTTACGGCCATAGTCGATTCCAAGATAATTGGGCATGGGGTAGTAAGTAGCAAAGCGAATTAAACGAGCTTTTCGCCATCCTTGGCTTCAACTACCTTTCGAGTAAGTTCCTTAATGCCTTGAGCCATGTCCTTTCGACAAACCAAAGTGGCATCTGGGGATTGCACGACGATCAGATCATCCACGCCGAGCAAAGCCACCATGTGTCCGTCCTCGGCATAGGTCACGTTGCCCTTTGACTCCAAGGCCAGACCTGCACCTCGAAAGACGTTTCCCATTTCATCAGCGGGGAAGTGACGCTCGATCGCGGGCCACTCGCCCACGTCATCCCAGTCGAAAGCCGATTCCAAAACCGCCACGTTATCGGCCTTTTCCATAACGGCGAAATCCACGGAAATCTTGGTCAGCGTAGGGTAAACGGACTGCATCGCTTCATCTAGAGAAGCCTCTTCCGTCCAAGCATCGTCGAGTTCGTTGACACCCGAGGCAAGATCGGGAGCGTGGCTGGCAATGGCTTTCAAGATGACCTCGGGACGCCAGACGAACATACCGGCATTCCAAAGATAATCGCCTGAGGCGACGTAACCCTCGGCAGTCTCGCGATCAGGCTTCTCAACGAAACGAACGGCATTGTAGAGAGTTCGCCCGCCGGGTTTACCGCAAGGTTCCCCGCGTTGGATATAGCCGTAACCTGTAGCCGGTTCGGTTGGACGAATACCTATCGTTACAAGCAAATCCTGAGTTTCGGCCCCCTCGAAAGCCGAATCGAGGATGGTTCGAAAACCTGCGTTGTCCTCGATCACGTGATCCGCGGGTAACATCGCAAAAGCGGCGGAGGGATTCTCTCGCTGAACAAGCAGAGCCGAAAGAGCAACGGCTGCGGCGGTGTCTCTACCCTCCGGCTCTCCAACTACCCGCTCGGGCAAAAGGTTCGGACAAGTGTCAAGAACGGCATCCCGTTGCTCGGAGTTCGTAACCACGAAAACGTTTTCGACCGGAACCAAGCCGTCAAGACGATTCACGGTCTGCACGAGCATGGGCTCGTCTCCCACGATAGGCAAGAGATGCTTGGGGCGACGCAAACGGCTTTGAGGCCAAAAACGTTCTCCGCGACCACCTGCCATAATTACTACGTATCGGTTGTTCATATTCTCAGAAGCAACGAATGAATGCACCTTTTGGCGAGAAAAAAGGCCAACCAAGAAAACTCGGTCAGCAAATTGCAGTACTACTTCTAAAAATCAAACCGGCATCGCGCTTGCCATGCCGCCAGCTTTCTACATGATGCCAAGGCTTTTCCGTATTCCAAGGAACTATGAAACGCACTCATCACTGCAACGAACTTCGCAAAGCCGACGCCGGATCCCCCGCCAACATCGTTGGATGGATCGACTCCGTACGAGATCACGGAGGAATTCT
>JABHOU010000467.1 GCA_018695085.1 Opitutia bacterium
CGAGGTAGAGGAGGCGTTGCACTTTAGCGTAGTTAGAACGAGAAGGTTTCGCATTGCGCGGCTTGGCGCATGCGGTGGTCGATCAGCACGAGGGCTGTCATGGCCTCGACGATGGGGACTGCTCGTGGGAGGACGCATGGGTCGTGTCGCCCGCGCCCGATAAGTTCGGTTTCGTTGCCGTCGACGTCTACGGTGTCTTGAGGTTGTAGGACGGTGGCGGTGGGCTTGAAGGCAATGCGAAAATAGAGTTCCTCGCCGTTGCTGATGCCACCTTGGACACCGCCTGAGAGGTTCGTCTTCGTGCGTATGTGACCGTCACGGTTCTCGAATGCGTCGTTGTGCTCGGATCCCTTGAGCAAGGTGCCCGCGAATCCGCTTCCGATCTCGAAGCCCTTTGTTGCGGGAAGCGAGAGCATGGCTTTTGCAAGATCAGCTTCGAGGCGGTCGAATACTGGGACGCCGAGTCCCGTGGGTATTCCTTGAACGCGACAGCGGATCAAACCGCCAACGGAGTCACCCGCTTTTTTTTGCGCCAAGATGTGATCCACCATCTTTTCGGCTGTTTCGGGATGCGGACAGCGTACGGGCGAGGCGTCCACTTCATCCAAAGTGGGAAATTTTTCCATTTCGGGAGCTTCGATTTCGTGCACCCGCTCGACATAGGCTCGAATCTCGATACCGGTCGAGGTCAGGATTTTCTTGGCGATGGCACTGGCAGCCACTCGACCGATGGTTTCGCGCGCCGACGAACGCCCACCGCCCTCATGGTTGCGAATACCGAATTTTTCTTGGTAGGTGAAGTCCGCGTGTGAAGGACGAAACTTTTCTTTCATCTCGTCGTAGGATTGGGGGCGGGCATCCTCATTCCTTACGAGCATGCCGATGGGAGTGCCGAGGGTTACGCCCTCGAATATGCCTGAGAGGATTTCTACTTGATCGTCCTCCTTGCGAGGAGTTGTGATCTTGCTTTGCCCAGGGCGGCGTCTCTCCAAGTCGACTTGAATGTCTTCCGCCTTTAGCGGCAATCCGGGTGGGCAACCGTCGATGACCACGCCGATCCCGCCACCATGGCTTTCGCCCCATGTTGAAATTCGAAAGAGAGTACCGAAAGAATTGCCCACGAAGTTATAGAGAAAAAATGACGGCGAAAAGGCAAAGCGAAAAATCCACGAGTAATTCCGAGACAGGTTTTTGTGCCTAAGAAAAAAGTTTGCTTCGATTACCAAACTTTAAGATAAAGACAACTTAAGGTCGGGTCCCATGCGACTACGGACTAACGAACCCCGTCAGGCCCGGAAGGGAGCAGCGGAAGTTAAGTTTGTGTGCGCTGTGGGGTGCCTGGCCTTTTTTTTGCTCGCATTTTGCACCCATCTTTCGACTTTCGGGCTTTCGTTGTTCTATTAAGTTGCGGTTTCGCTTGCGTGCAATGCGGTTGGTCGCAATTAGTCGCTAGACAATATTTATGGCAGAAAAAGGTTATCAAGTCATTGCCCGCCGGTGGCGTCCCAAGCAGTTCTCAGAGCTCGTGGGACAAGATCACGTGGTGCGAACCTTGGGAAATGCAATCGAGATGGGGCGTATCGCCCATGGCTATTTATTCGTTGGACCTCGTGGAACCGGCAAGACCACCACGGCCCGGCTTTTTGCCAAATCCCTGAACTGGGAGGACGGACCCTCGCTAGAAGTTCCCGAAGATTCGGAACTCGGGCAAGCCATTATGGACGGGAGATGTCTCGACGTCATAGAGATAGACGGCGCATCCAACAATTCCGTGGACCAAGTCCGGGATTTGCGAGACGAATGTCAGTACGCCCCCGCTCAGTGCCGCTACAAGATATACGTTATCGACGAGGTGCATATGCTAAGCCAGCAGGCCTTCAACGCCTTGCTCAAGACTTTGGAGGAACCTCCTCCGCACGTTAAGTTCGTTTTTGCCACTACCGAGGCACACAAGGTTCTTCCCACTATCGTTTCTCGATGCCAGCGATTCGAGTTTCGTTCCATTCCTGCGGAATTGATCTCGGGCAAACTTCGTGAGATTTGCGACACCGAGAAAGTCGAGGTGGAAGACGCCGCCCTTGCGACCATTTCTCGAATGGCTATGGGCGGGATGCGAGACGGGCAGAGCATCTTAGACCAAATGATCTCCTTTTGCGGAATGAAGATCTCGCAAGCCGACGTGCTCGAGGTTTACGGGTTGGCCTCTCCGGAGCAAATTTCCGAACTGGCTCGAGCACTGAGCGAGGCTGACTTTTCTGCCATCCTAAAGTCTGCGGATGCTTTCGCGTCCGAAGGAATCGATCTGTACCGGGCCTTGCAGGATCTTCAGGAGCATATGCGTTCCGGTTTGGTTGCTCGTATTCGTGGGGAATCCGATAGCCTTGAGCTTTCCTCCGAGCAGTATGCCCGAATCTTGGATGCTTTGCGAGCGGGGGAGGAATCCGTTCGTTCCGGACTTTCCGACAAGGCGAATTTCGAGGTTACTCTCTTTCGGGGAGTGGAAGCAGGCCGATCACGGGCCATCGATTCGGTGATTCGTGAAATCTCAGGTATGGTTCCGCCTTCCGAATCCAAAAAAAAAACTGAATCCGTAGCTTCCGCTCAGCAAATACAAGCTTCTGTCGTCGAGGTGAAACCCGATGTAGCGGAACCTGAAGCCGAACCTGAGTCCGTTCCTGAAGTCGATTCCGAACTTGAAGCTGAGGTTGAGGCGGAATCCGTAGTCAAACCTGAACCCATCGAGACTCTGCCCGAGGTGGTTCTTGGTGCTGAGGAGGCGGAGGAACCTACCCCCGCTGAAATGGTTCAGGAAGAACAGGAACCGATTAGATTACCTGCCAGCTCCGTTTCCACTCCCGAGACAGCCGTCGATGATTCCGAGAGCGGAAAATCCAAGTTGCCTGATTCTCAAATCGTCGATGAGGCAAAGATTGCCGAGCGGGTAAAAACTTTGTCTGGGGCGACTCGTAAGATTTTCGAGGAGGATTTTCGGGGAACTTATGTCGCGATTGAGAGAATAGACCACGACAAATTGATCTAGTTCGCTTTTCGATAGAGAGACAGGTAACGAGATTCCAAGTATTGCAACAGGCATC
>JABHOU010000057.1 GCA_018695085.1 Opitutia bacterium
AAGATGAAGCAGAAAAGTGCGATCGGAAACATGGATTATTTCAACGCCTTCAATGGCGTTGATGGCTTGTTGAATGGCTTCAGCTTGTTCGGGATCACTGGTATCAATCGTGATATCCCGTATGATGCGACCTTTATTAACCCGAACTATGTCAATGGCGCCGGTGTTGCCCCCCAGATTGCCGACCTCCGTCATGACTTTGGCCAAGAGCCCCGGGTAATGATCGAGCTGCATGCGAATGGTAATTGAATTTGAAGCGGAGGTGTGACTCATGTGTTTTTCGAATGCTTATGTTGTGCAGCTCTCGGAGCTGGGGGTCAGTTGCCATGATTTAGGGCTCAACGCCAAAAACTAAATAAGTTAATGCCACCATATACCTTCGCACACTTTAGAAGCCTACGAGTGTGCGAAAGACCAGTTCCTTGTTAGCAGTTTAAGCTTCGGGCGGCGCAGGGGATGGAACTTTCTCGGCATCAACGGCATGCATTGACGAACGATTGATCATAGCTTGAAGAAGAAATGGGTTTTCTTGACGGTTCTCGCTATGAGCGATGCCGCCCAACGGTTCCCAACCATCTTTTATGGCCTCGTTTACCTTTTCCGACAATATATCGGCGGCTGCCTCCATACCGCTGTCGCCCATGAGCCCTCGAGCGGCATCCTCTACGATTACCTTGTATTGCATGATGATATTCCTTTGTTGAATCTTGTGGTTTAAAGTTTTGGATTTGAAGGGCTGAGTATTGGTGTGCCTTTCAACTCTATGGGGGTGAGTTTTGTTCCCTTGCCAAGAGGTCGCGCCTTGATTCCGGTCACTCTCAAACCCTTATCCTCGGATTGTAATTCGAAACGCAGCCTGAATGGTTTTTCTGTGGGACCTTCGAAAATTACCCAGATAGCGCTCTTCCCTAGGATGTCCTCTTCCTTCCATGTCCCTTCCAGCGTATCTGGGAAGTATCCGGTTATTTGAGCTTTTTTATCCTCGGCCAAGTGGAGCACGATTTCTTTGCCGTTCACATTGCCCGAGTAGCTCCCATCGAATTCGCTGCTGCAGGACACCAATAGGACAGTTGTCGCGGAAATCAGGATTTGAGTAAGAGCTCGAAAGTTCATGAATCAAGAAGGTAGCATGCTTCTTGTCCATTAGGCTATTACAAATTAACCAAAATCTTGTAAGGGTGAGGTAAGCGTCCTAGACGTCGATTACGTCGTCGTCGTGTGTGTGGCGATTCTTAGTGCTTCCGGTCTGAGTGCGGAAGTGCATTTTGGCTTTTTCCGCAAATCGATTGCGTAGGCGATTGCGAACATACCGTCTTGTGCTCGGAATCATTAGGGCGAAGCCAGCAAGGTCAGTGAGGAGTCCGGGAGTGAGCAGTACGATTCCTCCAATGAGGACTAGGACTCCTTCTATTAGTTCCTCTGTAGGAACCTTCCCGCCTTGGATTTCTCTCTGCATCCTCGCCAAAATGGAGTGCCCTTGGCTTCTCGCGAGATGAGCACCCCAAAAACCGGTGAGAATGACAAGGCCGATGGTCGGAATCAG
The DNA here is from genome assembly GCA_018695085.1 of Opitutia bacterium. Lineage (GTDB taxonomy): Bacteria > Verrucomicrobiota > Verrucomicrobiia > Opitutales > Seribacteraceae. The sequence goes on from JABHOU010000057.1 coordinate 1,544, forward strand.
TCCAACGATCCTTCCCATGGCTACGAGCAAGTAAAGCTCGATGAGCGGAACGGTGATAAAGAGGATGAGTAGGCGAGCGAACACGTGGTTGGTTTTCTGCTGGGAACAGAACGCTAGCGCCGTTCCTTGGCGAATACGACTTGGTGACCACGAACTTGGTCGTGGACTTGGTTGTCTCGATAGACGACTTGGCCGGAGACGATGGTGGCGGAGATGCGGGAGCGAAAGCATTGGCCATCGAAGGTAGACCATCCGCATTTTGATTGAAGAGTGTCCTGCGTGACATGGGTTTCGGAGTTAGTGTCGACCAACACGAGGTCGGCCCAGTGACCTTCGCGGAGGAATCCGCGCTCTTGGATTTCAAAAAGGCGGGCGGGTGCGTGGCAGGCTCGCTCCACTATGGTTTCGATGGTGAAAATGCCGTCACGCCAAAGCTCTAGAAGGATTAGCAGGGAGTGTTGAGCCAGAGGTAAACCCGAGGGCGCTTGAAAGTAGGAGGAGTCCTTTTCTTCGAGAGTGTGAGGCGCGTGGTCGGTTGCGATTACGTCTATCCGAGCATCGTTGACTGCCTCGCGAATGGCTTGGCGATCGGAAGCTTTCTTGATGGCGGGGTTGCATTTTACCAGAGATCCAAGGGTTGCGTAGGCGGAGTTGTCGAAGTGCAGGTGATGAACGCAGGCTTCGGCGGTAATGCGTTTCCGGTCAACGGGACCTGCGTCGAAAAGGTCGAGCTCTTCGGCTGTCGTAATATGGAGGACATGCAGTCGGGCGTTGTTGCGACGAGCCAGTTCTACGGCGAAGGTGGAAGAACGCAAGCAGGCTTCGCGGGAACGGATCTCGGGGTGGGCGGAGAAGGGGACTTCATCTCCTAGCCGCCCTCGAAAGGCTTTTTCGTTTTCGAGAATGGTGGGAGTATGCTCGCAGTGAGTGGCGATTGGCGTGGGTGCGTGTATAAAGATTTGTTCCAGTGCGGTTTCATTGTCCACAAGCATGTCTCCCGTGGATGATCCCATGAAGATTTTGACGCCTGCTATTTCTTCGGGAGACGCTGTTTTTACATCCTCTATGTTGTTGTTGGATGCGCCTAAATAAAAGGAATAGTTGACGACGGAGTCGCGAGCGGCGATGGCGAGTTTGTCGCGTACTCGTTTCATCGAGGTGGTGGGAGGTACGACGTTGGGCATCTCCATGAATGTGGTTATGCCACCTGCCGCGGCAGCCCGCGATTCGGAAGCAATGGTGCCTTTGTGGGTGTGACCGGGTTCCCGAAAGTGGACTTGATCATCGATCAGGCCGGGGAGAAGGTAATGACCTGTTGCATCGATCGTTTCGTCTGCCGTGACGGTCGAAAGGTCGCAGTCTATTCGAGAGATACGGCCGGAGGCATCGACTAAAACGTCTTTTTCCTCGATCGTCCCTTCGTTTACCAGCTTGGCTCCGAGAATGAGTATGCTTCCCATTCCTAACGGTTCCAAGGCAAGAAGGACAGTATGCGTGCGAGACCGCAAAACCCAGTTAGACCCGAAAATATCAGGCCGGCCCCAAAAAATGCGGGTGCTGCGAGCCAACGTATGTCTTCGGTGAAATAGCATGCGCAGCAACCTGCGATTATGAGGATCCCTATTGTGATGCGAACTTGACGATCCAGAGGTATGGCTTTTCTACCCGCTCCTTCAGTGGGCTTTCCTTCATGTGTCCAGTTGTCGAGCCCGCCCGCAAGCAAGTAAATGTTTCCCATTCCTTCGTCTGCCATTTTTTTTGCCGCCTTTTCTGCTCGAACTCCTGATTGGCAAGTTATACATACCGGACAGCCGTTTTTGGAAGCTTTGAGTTGAGCGAGGGTTCCGCCGTCGAGGGACTTGAGCGGAATGTTTTCCGAGTCTGGAATATGTTCTTTGTGAAATTCGCCAGAGGAGCGTACGTCTATTACGCGAACAACGCCCTCATCAATTCTCTGAGCGAGTCCACGAGGAGAAAAAATCGAAATTGGATGACTCATTTATTTGGTCTGACCGTTGCCTCGGACTTGATATTTATAGGTGCACAGTTCTCGCAAACCCATGGGCCCCCTAGCGTGCAGGCGATCAGTGGAAATACCAATTTCGGAACCTAGACCGAACTCGAATCCGTCGGTGAATCGGGTACTTGCGTTCCAATAAACAGTGGAGGTGTCGATCGCGGTTAGGAAGCGTTCGGCCGCAGGTTTGTCGGTGGTAACTATCGCATCGCTGTGGCCACTACCGTAAAGGTTTACGGCATCGATGGCATCTTCTAATGAGTCAACGATCTTAATCGCCAGAATGAGGTCGAGGAACTCGGTATGGAAGTCTTCTTCGGTGGCTTCTCCGACAGTAAGTGAGGGGCGAGCATCTTTTAGAATCGAGCGGGCTTCGGAATCTGCCCGTACCTCGCAGTTTGCATCCGTGAGAGCATTTACGGTTTCCGGTAGAAATTCGGAGGCTATCTCACGATGTACTATTAGATTCTCTATGGCGTTGCATACTCCCGGGCGTCCGCACTTGGCCGTAACCGCTATTTTTCTAGCTAAATCAAGATCGGCTTTAGAGTCGACGTACAGGTTGCAGACACCTTTGTAGTGCTTGATCACGGGGATTCGACTGTGTTCGGTGACGAACCGAATGAGGGCTTCGCCTCCCCGAGGAATAATGCAGTGAATATTCTCGTCCTGCTTGAGCAAGTGGTTGAGGGCTTCGCGATCCGTGGTGGGAATTAAAAGGACGGCGTCTTGCGGGATATCCGTTTCTCTTAGGGCTTCTTGTACCAGTTCTGCCAAGGCAGAATTGGAATGAAAGGCTTCCTTGCCTCCACGAAGTATAGAAGCATTGCCCGACTTAAGGCAGAGTGCGGCGCAGTCGATGGTGACGTTGGGTCTGGACTCGTAAATAATGCCGATAACACCAATCGGCACGCTAACTTTACGAATGTCGAGACCATTGGGCCGAGTCGAGCTCTCGATAACTTGACCAACTGGGTCTGGCAGAGCGGCGACTTGGCGTACGCCTTCAACCATTCCCTCAATTCGTTCGGGGGTGAGTCTCAAACGATCAAGAAGGGCAGGGGAGAGACCATTTTGAGATCCCGCTTCCAGATCTAGATTGTTTTTTTCGGAAAGAATATCAGCTCTTTTCTCAATCAAGGCTGCTATACTCTCAAGGGCGGTGTTTTTCTGATCGGAAGATAGGGTCGCCAAGGTGAACGAAGCTTTGCGTGCTCTTTGGGCTAATTCGCCTACTTGATTCTCTATGTTTTCTGTCATTTTAAAAATAAAGGCTTTATTCATACCTTTAATTTCCGTCCGGGAAAAGAATGAATCTCATTAGATTTCACAGTCGGCAAAGGATATCCGAAAAAAAAAGCAGGCGTGGAGTTCACTGAACCCCACGCCTCCTGTTTGAAAAGTGAATTTGAAGATTATTTCTCTATCGTTCCCTTTTTGCCAGGCCGTTTGCCGCCCTTGGGACGTCCGTCACCTTCTCCGGGTGCTGGACGTTTGCCGGTCCGTTTGCCTGGTTTGCCGGCATCGCCTCCTGGTCGACCTCCTCGGCTTTTCCTCATTTCCGCACCAGCTGCCTTTCGCTCTTCTTCGTTGAGTTTGCCGTCTCCATCCTTGTCGAATTTTGCTATTATTTCCTTGCG
>JABHOU010000055.1 GCA_018695085.1 Opitutia bacterium
GGAAGGACACTTGCCCGGAGGGAAGTCTCATCAGGTCGAAGGTGATTTCCCCACTGGAGTGGGGCACCCTCATTCAGGTCCGTCGCGGATTGACTGGTTCGGCGACCGTGCCTTGCCCGACGAGGAGCAATGGTTCTATCACGCAGTGGCCGACGTCATACGGGCCAACTCGTTGCTTCGTTCCTTTTCGGAAATTAATTCCGAGAAAATCGGACTGACCGGCATTTCATGGGGGGGTACCGTTGCCAGTGCGGTGGCTGGGGTCGATTCAAGGTTTGCCTTTGCCATTCCAGTTTATGGTGGCGGCTTCATCCATCAGAGCGACAATGAGGGGTTGGCTCAGTGGTTTCCGCCGAAAAACATGACCGAGGCCCAGTTCAGTGACTACCGTGCCAAGTGGGATCCCTCGGCTCACCTGCCTCATGCAAAGATGCCCATGCTGTGGGTGACCTCGGTGGCCGACCCCGTCTTCCAAATCGATATCTTTGCCCAGTCAGTGCAAGCGGCCGGAGGCGACAGTCGCTTGTGCATGCGCCCCTGGATGATCCATGGCCACGGAAACGGGTGGAACGATGCCCCGGAAATCGGACAGTTTGCCGACAGTATCGTGAAGGGAGGACCCCCTCTGCCCAAGTTGCACCGCCCGGAAACCAAGCCCGACACCCGCATCGTGCATACCAAGTACGAAGGCAATGGCAAGTTCACCGAGGCATGGATCTATTACACGACCTCCAGCGGAAAATGGAAGAGCCGGAAATGGAATTTCATCCAGTGTTCCATTGGCGACAAGGAACTCGTCTCACAAAAGGCGCTTCCCCGAGCCGCCACAGCTTTCTTAGTCTATGTGTTTCGTGACAAGGGAGGCTATCGCGACAACCATGTCGCTTCCCATCTGGTCGAGTTTAAGAAATAAAACCATCAGGGAGAATTTCCCACATGAAACCAGTCAATCTGAAACAGGTATTGAGCATTTTTGGGTTACTGCTTGGCTGTCATGCATTCGCTGCATCTCAACCACCGAACATTGTACTGTTCCTGGTGGATGATATGGGCTGGCAGGACACCTCCGTGCCTTTTCATTCCGAACGCACGCCTTTCAACGACCACTTTCGGACACCGAACATGGAGCGGTTGGCCAAGCAGGGCGTGAAATTCACTCAGGCGTATGCTGCTGCCGTGTGCTCCCCGACCCGTACCTCCATCATGACCGGGCAGAACCCGATCCGCCACCAAGTAACCAACTGGACGCTCAACAAGGACGGTGAAACCTCTGGAAAAACCGCCAGACTCCAGGCGCCGGTCAATTGGAAACGCAATGGTCTGCAACCTGATGCCATTACATTGCCAAAACTCCTGCAAGGAGCCGGCTACTATACGATCCACGCGGGTAAAGCTCATTGGGGTGCCCACGACACACCCGGTTCCAATCCAAAGAATCTGGGATTTGACGCCAACATCGCAGGCCATGCCGCCGGTGGACCTGGCGGATGGTACGGCAAAACCAATTTCGGCAACAATTCCGACGGCACGCCAAAACGCCCTTGGGGTATTCCGGGACTCGAGCATTACTACGGCAAGGATATCCACCTCACCGACGCCACCACCATCGATGCGCTCAAGGCCGTCGATACCGCCGTGGCGAAGGGCAAGCCCTTTTACCTCTACCTCGCCCACTACACAGTGCATGCGCCCATTCGCCCGCATCCACCATACGACGATAACTACAAGGGCAAGAAGTACGCAGGCACCAATATCCCGATCCCGAGCGTGGAGGTCAGCTACGCTTCCATGGTGGAAGGCATGGATGCCAGCCTCGGGCAGGTATTGGACAAACTCGACGAGCTCAAGGTCGCTGAGGATACCATCGTTATGTTTTCGTCGGACAACGGCGGGCTATCTTATGGAGCACGCGGTAAAACGCCGAGAAATACCGGGCGAAATACCCACTGCTGGCCATTGAAGGCGGGCAAAGGTTCAGCCTACGAAGGGGGGACACGTGTTCCCATGATCGTTTCATGGGCGCGGACGAATGCCGCAAACCCACGTCAGAAAAAGATTCCCATTGCGGCTGCCTCCATCTGTGACGCGCCGAATATTTGCGAAGACTACTATCCGACCCTTTGTAATTGGGCCGGTATCAGTGACCTGCTTGCAGGACGTGAAGACGTCGATGGACGAGACCTGACGGGCGACGTCACCGGCGAACCGCCAAAGATTACCCCACCGCTTCTCTTTCATTATCCGCATGTTTGGGGTCCGCGGGGCCCGGGATACGAACCGCACAGCAGTATTCGGTTCGGCGATTGGAAGGCCATCTACTTCTACCAGCCCCAGCGCTGGGAGCTCTACAACCTGAAGGACGATCTCGGTGAAGCAAAAAACCTCGCCAGCACTTCTCCCGAACGGCTCAAGGAACTATCCGACCGCATGAAAATCGAACATGATCGCCGAGGTGCCCAATACCCTGCCAACCGCGAAACCAAAAAGCCCGAACCGCCCGTCTGGCGCTGAGGGCAAAACTCTTTATTTTTTGCGGTTCCTGTAGTTCATCATCGTGTCCTTTGTGCCGACCATTCCCTTTTCGTCGGTGATGCCGTCAAAGACGATCGGCATGAAGGCTTCCGGTTTCTCTTCCAAGGCCCAGGCGATGCCCCGTATTAGTAGCAAGCGGTACATGGGATCATGGTAGGTATAGGTGAAATGCCCGGTGGTCGTCCCGAAGACTCGTCCTTTGCCTGAAGTATATGTCCAGAATGCCTGTCCCCGGGCTCCTTTTGAGCTGAGCACTTCTTCGAATGACTGATCTTCCGTGTTGGCCGGGGTGCCGACTGCCCCGATGACCTCGACCTTGTCTCGCTGGATCATGTTCCAGTACGATTCGTCATTGAAGCGCATGCTCTTGGGCAAGCCCGCGAAGACGGGATGCTTGGTGTTGAGGAAGAGCGGTTCCTTTCGACTGAACTTGCTCCAGCGGGAGTCTTTGTTGCCTTTCCAGGAGCACCCGATACAACCGGCCAACTTGTGGGCCCGGTCGATGGGCCGAATGATGCAGGACTCGTGAATGGACACCACGCCTCCGCCGTCGTCGACGAATTTCTGGTAGCTGGCGAACTGCTTGTCCGTGATGGCGGGTTGGTGGAGGAACTGGATCAACAGGTCCGCCTTGTCGAACTGGGCTTGAGTGGGAAACTGATAGGCTTCGTCCACGGAAACACGCGGAATCTTATTGAGCAAGGGCACGAACAATTCCTTGACCCGTATGTAGTCGTGTTCTCCCCCCCTGTGGTCTTCGGGGCCATAGAGCCAAAGAATGCGGACGTCCTTGCTGAGCGAGGCTTTCTCGAAATCGCCGGTCAATTGCAGGAGCTTTGCCTTGGGCACCGGTTGGTTCGGTTTGGCTGCCAGCAACGAAGTGAAGGCCAGTGCAAATAGAAGAGTGATCCAGTTTTTCATGGTATGATTCGTTGGAAAGTGGTTGTCCTAGTCTTCGCAAGAAAAGTCCATGCTAGGGGAAGTTTGGATGTTTCGGGATTGCTGCACGGAGGCAAGCCCAATCATTTTAACCTCTTTTGTAAATTCTCAAGACTAAGAAAATTCAGGTTTGAGCAGGAGTAGTAATATGTTAATTTGATTTTCAATGAACCGCAGGGAGTTTTTTAAGATGGGTGGGCTCACACTTGGAGCCATTTCTCCCTTGGGACTTTCTTTACCTCAAGTCTTGGCTAACGAAGCCTCCGGTTCGGGCAAGCAAATCAACGTCATCTTCATGTTCCTGCAGGGGGGAGCCAGTCAGCTCGACATGTATGACATGAAGCCTGATGCTCCCATTGAGGTTCGTGGGAAATATCATCCTATTTCAACGAATGTTCCCGGAATGCAGTTGAGCGACCAGCTGCCAAGGTTGAGCAAATGCGCCGACAAGTTTTCCCTTATTCGCTCGATGCATTCCTATGCTAACGACCATGGGGCGGGTGACGTCGACATCATGTGCGGAAGCCCTCGAGACAAAAACATGCAGGCTCCCGGTATCGGAGCCGTGTTGACGAAGCAGAAGAAACAATTGGCTCCGGTTCCTCCCTTCGTGCACTTGGGCGACATGAAACATCCTAGGCATAGCGCCCCTGGTTACGGTGGGTACCTCGGACATGCCTATGACCCTTTTCTCATTACTCAGGATGCCAATTTACCGAGCTTCTCGGTTAATACTTTCGATACGCCCGAGAACGTCAATCTTACGCGTTTGGGGGGGCGCAAAAGTTTGCTGCGTTCCTTGGACCTTTTTCAATCCGACCAAGAAAACAAGTTTGAGTTTGCTCGAACGCACGATGTCTTTACCGAAAAGGCTCTTGGATTAGCCACGTCGACTAATGCAAAGAAGGCC
>JABHOU010000647.1 GCA_018695085.1 Opitutia bacterium
CTTTCCCTTTGGTTATTCCATCTCCTCCTTTGTCGAGGCGGACTGCGATGGCCTTGTAGGCAATGTTGTCGGAGCCGACCTCGAAGGTGTAGTTCATGTTCTGGCCAAAATCCATCTTGAGATATGGCTTGTTGAGGGCCCGAGATTGTGGAGCCGGACCCGCTACGGTTTCCTTCTCGATTCCCGCTAAGTAGGCCTCGTCCACTTTTTTGTACTGGGTCGGGTTTGCATCCTTGAGAAACTCCTCTCTTATATAATGAATGACTTGATATTTCTGCTCGGGCGTCATCCAGTTTTGCGGGACCATTTGGTTGAACCCCTTGGTCAAAGTGCGGTACATGGCCCTGGGATCCGAACCATTTTTCATTGGCGCCTCCCAGAAACGGAGGGCCGTGGGCAAGGTCCCCGCCTTGCTTGGGGTTCCATGACAATTTATGCAAACGATTTGGTAGAGGACTTTGCCTCGGTCATATCCTTCGCGGTTTCCCGTGGCCAATTGCTTGACCATGGCGGGATGGTCGACGACGTGGCTCTCTTCCGCAAGTAGTGGAGAAGAGATGAGAATGATGGATGAGAGAATATTTGCCAAGTGGTGATTCATGAGGGTGAGAACTAGTTTAAAAGGTAATGTTAGGTGTTCTTTTGAAATGATTTTACTGAGCTATTTAGGTATTCTTCAAGATGGTTCGTAGATCGTCCGGCGTTACCTCGTCGAAGCGACCGAAGCAAAGTGGATCGGCTGCAGCGATCGCTTCGGGTACGTTCTCCACCAAGAGGCTCCAATGGTTTTCGTCGAGCGACTCTATGAAGGCGACGAAGGCCTCTGCTTCAAGGTTGGAAGGCAGGTACTTTCGATTCATGCCCGCAATGCTTTTGAGCATTGTTAGATAAGGGTTCAGGGCCGTGGTGGTTGATTCGGCCTCGCTGTCTATCCATGCGATGGGAACCCTTGCCAAGCAGTTGGCGCTTCTTTGCTCGGCTTTCAGCAATAACTCGATGTCGAAGGCGAAGCCGCGTTCGAGGAGGTCGTGGAGAATGGCACGAGCCGTTTCCGCTCGAAACGCCTTGAATCCGCATTGCGTGTCCGTGATCTCGATCAAAGCAGGTGAGATCATCCTTTTCCATAGGTAGATGAATAGCTTCCCCCTAACGTTTCGAGTGCCTTTCTTGACCACGACTGAGGTGGTCTCTCGTCGAGACCCCAGAGCGACTTCCTTGCCGCCGTTCAGTAGCGGGTCCAGTAACAGTCCGGATTGCCCGAGGTGTGTCGACAGGTCGGCATCTGTGAAGGCTACGACGTGTTCCTTGTCTGCTTCCACTCTTTGACAGGTTTCCCACATCCCGTATACGATCGACCCACCCTTGCGACTCTCGTCGGTGGAACGCAACGATCCTGCGATTGGAAGTTTTTCCTTAATCGCATGCTCGAGAAAAAGCACGCGAACGTTTTCAAAACCTTCATCCTTGGCCAATTGTTCGAGCAGATGTCCGCTCCCTTCCGGGCAACCGTCATCCACAGCCACTAGTTCCCATGAGAATAGAGGAGAGGCAGAGGCCAACCAATCCAGTTGAGCCACTTTGCGGCGAAGAAAGTCCTCCCCCGATTCATGGTGCTCGGGTTTTAGAATTCGATGGTGTTCCTTGTACACAGCGAACACGACGCTCAGTTTCACTGGTTGCCGAAGTTTCGTGACGATGTCCCTGGCTTTGGCCAGCTTCGCCGCGACGTGCAGGGCCAGCGAGTACCTCTCTCGTTCGTTGAGAAGAGCTTTCTCGATAGCCTCAGGTTCTTCCGAAAAGGCTACTCCCGTTTCCTCTACAAACGACTGGTGTTCGGGTTTGGCGGAAAGAAAGTTCTTGGGAGCCGCCGCTTGTAATTGATCGAGAACGGCTTGAATGGGAGAGTCGTCCGTCAAGGCTTTCTTGTATGGCTGAGGAACCATTGGTAAAGTTTCGGGTTGTCGTACGTCACGGTCCAGCAGTCGTGCCCTTTGTCGGGGTATTCCGTAAAGCTTACGTTGCCACCTGCCGCCTTGACCGCCTTTAGCATCTTGTGACTAAGCGCGACCGGGACCACCCTGTCCCTTGTTCCATGAAAGTTCCAGATTGGCAATTTGCCGTAGTTGTGGGCCCAGCTTACCTTCCCTCCTCCGCAGATAGGAGCCACCGCCGCAAATTTATTCGGATATTCGGCTGCCGTCGCCCAAGTCCCGAACCCGCCTTGGCTCAGCCCCGTCAGGTAGACGCGATCCTTGTCCACGGGGTACTTCTTGATTACGGAATCGACCAGTCCGGCTACTATTTTCGGTTTCCACCACAAATCTGTGGTCGGGCACTGAGGGGATACCACGATGAACTTCATTTCGCGAACCTCAGCCAGCTTGGCGGGACCATGCTTTTTCACTAGCCGCAGGTTGTTCCCGCGTTCGCCACGGCCATGAAGGAATACAAGGAGGGGCCACTTCTCTTTCGTTACCTTCTTTTCCGATCCCTTAGGGAGGTGAAGCAAGTAACGGTAGCCTTGCGAGCCGTTTTCCGGCAGGAAGCTTTCCTCGGTTTGTTTTGAGCACAAGGCTTGGCTAAGCCCTATAAGTGCGGTCAGAAGTGTTGCTAGGAATTGGTAAGTCTTTCTCATACTTACGATAGCTAGACGAGAATCAGCAAAAGCAAAGCTCAAAGTGCTGCTTGGAAACAAACTTCTTTGAGTTCAGTAAATCTCGCTGCTCGGAATATTCTGCTTATTTCAGTTCCGATCTCAGGTTCCGGACTAATGTGTGCGGTACTAGTCTTGGTTGGGTCTGTTTTATGGGTTTGCCGTGGTCGGTTTGGCTACCTGTTGGCCTTTTTCCCATTTGCCCTGGCCGTAATCGTAGAACCATTTTGGATTGCTTGATCCTTTCATGTAGTAGAGCCATCCCTTGTCTTTCTGGAAGAGGTATGGGAATGCGAGTTCAGCGGTCCATGCCCAATCCGCATCCTCTGACCACAGCCAAGTGTCGTCGACGGTATCACCGACCCTGTATAGCCAACCGAGTGACTCGTGGTATATCCACGGTCCGTTGGTATCGTAGTAGTA
>JABHOU010000114.1 GCA_018695085.1 Opitutia bacterium
AGTAGGAGCCGATCTTTTGGTTGTCGTCGGCGCTGACGCGTCGCTGCATACTCTTGGCGGACTCCAGCACGCGATCGACCAAGGCCCCGTTGCGGGCATAGAGCGCCTTCTCCTTGCGTATGATGGCGGGATCGGAATTGAAGAGCCGGTTGTAGAGGGCGAGCAAGTCGTTGTTCGAGGGAATGGCTCGTCCGGAGCGGTTGAAGGAAAGGGTGAGTGAACTGCCCGAGGCTCCGAGCCCTCCTTCGTTGCCAAGGACGAGGCTGGGAAAGCGCGTCGCTTTGCCGTGGGCCATGGCTGCCATCTGGTCGATGGATGGACTGCCGGAGGTGCCTTCCGGGTTGCTCCCGGTGAGGAAGGAGTCGGCCGAGGAATGTCCGTTGATGCTCGCGACCTGGGGGTGTTCCAGTCCTCGGAAAACGGATACCTTTCCCTTGTCCGCAAGGGGTTGCATGGCGGCCATCGATGGACCGAACTTCAGTTTGTCTTCGATTACCCGTGGGTACCAGCTCAAGTCGCTGTTGGGATGTTCGTCGTTGGGCGTGACTGCGAAGCCATGCCCGACGTAGAGGGCGAGGAAGCGCTTCGGGATCGAGGCGGTTTTGGCGATCGTCGGAGCCGCAAAGGACTCGAGTCTCGGCAAGATCATCGATACCCCGGAGCCATATAGGAATTGTCTTCGGCTTATTTCGCTCATGGCAGTTTCTTGTTTGGATGACGGAAGGCAGGAAGGCGAACGATTTCATCGATCAAACTCGCCATGCGGTAATCGCTTTTTTCAAATTCACTGGTCAAATGGGCCAACGCCTTGTCCTCCTGATAGGAGAGGGGGCGACCCAAGGCAAAGGACAGCATCGATGAACTGAACCCACGGGCGAAGTCCTTGGCATGTTTTTCACGAAGAAGCTTTTTCAGTTCAACCATACCCTTGACTGATGAGCCACGAACTTCCGTTTCGTCAATTACCCTCAGGCTTCGTTTTTTGATCTTATGCTCGGGGGTCAATCGTAAGATTTTATCCCTGAATTTACCCGCCGCGTCCAAGGATTCCATGGCAATTCCCCAAGGATCGATATCGGCGTGACAATCCAGGCAAATCCCTTTTCGGTGAACCGATAGCCTATCCTTGGTGGACAGCCCGGCGGCATCGGGATCAGCTTTGTCCAAGTCGCTCAAGTCAGGCACTTCCGGCGGCGGATCGCGGGGAGGATCCCCTAGGAGGCGACCGCGAAGCCAGACCCCGCGATTGACCGCATGAGCATCTTCCCCGTCGCTATGGGCGAGCAGAAAGGCTGCCTGAGTCAGGATTCCGCCGCGCCCCTCGATTGCAGGAACCTTGGAAAAGCGGTGGCCGCTTCCAGGCAGAGGCGCCCCGTAGTACTTCGCCATGACGTCGTTGATCACCATGAAGTCGGATGAGAGGCAGTTGAGGCAACTGAGGTCCTCTTGCAGCAAGGTCTTCAGGAATGCAGCCGGCTCGAGCTTCATGTAGTCTTTGTATTTGGGGTTCCACCAACGGTAGTAGTTCGGGTTGATGGCGATTTGCTCCAATTTGGGGAATCCGGCCCAGCTGGAGGTGAAGTCGGAGATGAAGCGATCGGATCTCGAGTCCGCCAACATGCGCTTTACTTCGGCGCTCAATTCGGGGTCCGTAATCGGGCCGTTCCGGGAGGCAAGGTCGAACAGTTGTTGATCGGGGACACTGCGCCACAGGAATGCAGCCAAGCGACCAACGAGTTCGTGGTTCTGCATGGTTTGCTTCTTCTCGACGTCCGAGTAAAACAAGAACCGGGTATCGGCGAACACCGCCATGAGCAGGTCCCGAAGAGCATCGCTTTTGGATTCGGAGCTTTTCAGGGTATCGTCGATCAAGGCATCCAGTTCCTTGGCTTCGCCTTCGGTCAAAGGCCGCCTCCACGCCTTCTTGGCGAGGGATTTCAGTCCGGCGGCAATCGCATCGTCATCCAGTTTGCCATCTTTCAGGAACGGCTGGACGCTGGCCGGTGGCCACTGCCAAGGCAGGTCGAACTCGATGCGCTCGATCACGGCGTAGCTTGTGTCCTTCATCACCTCCTTGTAGACGGCCGGCTTGCCTCGCGTGGGGTGGTCGCTGCCGGCATGGGATGGCTTCAACCAGTTCGTCTTGGCAAAATCCTGTCCCCATGCGTCGGTCCAGCGATCGTCGGCCCGAATGAAGTGGGCATCCCCTTTGGTCACCCAGTCCTTGTTGGTCACCGGCTTGTCCGAGGGCGAGGTCAGGGGCGAGGTATTTTGGACAGTAAGGAAGCGGTAGTGAAAATGGGCCGTGATGCCATAGGGGTCTTCCTTGGACACGGGGGCCGGATCCACCCCGGGGAAGTCGAAAACGTTGCCGAACACCTCGAACTCCTGAGGCCCCTGCTTTGCTTCCACCGTGAAACTGTCGATCGTGTGCTGGGGTGACTTGAATCCCCTGTCAAAGAATAGGGAGAATTCATGTTTGGCCAGGTCGCCGCCCTTTTGAGGGGGTTCGTTCCGTACCTTGATGCGCACGCGGAATGGGCCTTGTTGCCTGTTGTCGTCGACGTAGATGCGGAAGAAGTGATTGGGCGGCACGGGTACCTCGAAGTCGTCGCCCAACCATTGGGGCCCGCGGTAACGGCGATGCTTGCGACGGTTGCCGTGAGCCAGGTCGTTGCGGTTCAGGTAATGCTGCTTTTCCCAGTCGTTTCCATGGAGGACGTACGGCTTCGGTGGGTTGTTCAAGTCGGGCACGGCCAGATCGACGGCTTTCTGCAGGGCATTCAGGTATACTTCCATGTGGCCGGCCGTCAGTTCCAGTTCCGATTGCAGGGACTCGCCGTGTTTGCCTGCGGGGTCTTCGATCAAATCGCCGCTGAAGTCCCGGTCGATCTGCAGGAGGTCACGGAGGCTCCAGGCAATTTGACTATTGGTCAATCGGCTGAACCTAAAGTCGCGTTTGTCGGAGCCGGCATAGACGTGGTCCAGTTCTTTCAGCACCTGAGCCACAAAGGCTTTGCGGTTGGCGATGCTTGGCTGGATCGATTCTTCGGGCGGCATGTCGCCCCGTTGCAGATTGTCCAGGGCTTCCTGCCAATGCTTGGCGTTCTCCAATCGGAAATCGGTCAGTTTCAAGAAGTTGATCCCACCCTTTTTCTTTTTCGCATTATGACACTTCGTGCAGTGGTCCTTGAAGAAAGAAGCGATGGTGGGCGTTTCTTCGAGATGGGTTCCACCCTTTTCGGACTGCTCTTCCAGCACCGTCGGATTTGATTCTTCGCCAAAAGCGAACCCACTGACCGAACAAAGGGCGATGGAAACTATTCTAGCCAAGCTCACTCCTTAACATAGAAGGCTCTATGCCGACTCTCGGCAAGCAAAAGCCTAGCCCATTAGAGGAAAACCTAATGCGAGTAAATCGCCGGCTCAACGATTGGAGAACACGTTATTTCTTAAGCGCTTTGGCAGAGTACTTAGCCTTTCCTCGTCCATTTCCTCCGCTCATCATATCGGGCATGTCGGGGTAGGAAACGAGAAAGTTATGCTCGTCCACCAAGTTGAAAACGTAATGGGTTGTGTCTTTCGGGAGTATGCCGATCAGTCGATCGCCTTTCACTTTGGCGTCGGTCAAATACCATTCCTCCGATTTATGTCCCCCGTTGACAGTATAGACTATTTGTCCGCTGACTACCTTTGACCCTCTTTCCTTGAAGCGAGCCCAGACTTTTGCTCCCTCGCGGCCATTTTCGAGTGCTTGGCATACGTTGTCCTTATGCGGTAGCGGATGCTTGAAATGAGGATTCCGATAAGGGTAGGACGCCTGCATGGCATTTAGTTGGCGAAAGAGTTCCTTCCGCATTTGTTCGGCTTTTTCAGGCATTTTGTCTGCCAGGTTCTTGGCTTCCTCGATATCCGTCCGCTTGGAGGGGTTCGGATAATTCTCGTACAATTGATAAAGCTCGAGCTGAGGTCTCTTGGGCATGTAGTTAAAAATCAATTTCCAGCCATCGACACGTAAGGTGGATTGCTGAGCCACTCCATGCGGGAAATGCCAAACCATCGCGTTTCTAGTCTTCTCGTTTTTGTCTTTTACCAAGTTCGCTGCCTTTGGGTTTTGGCGCAAGAGGTCGCTCAAGTCGGAGCCATCCAGATTTTGCTTCTTTGGCTTCTTGGTGCCTGTCCAACTCAGGATGGTCGGGTAAAAGTCCAATCCGTTCACCATCACGTTACTTTCCTGGTTAGGTTTGATTTGCGGTCCGACGATGATGAACGGGACGCGCACGCCGCCCTCCTTGGCATTGATCTTCCCTTTGTCCAAGGGATAGTTGTCCGTGATGATCTCTCCGGGAACCTTCTCCATTCCACCGTTATCGGAAGTGAATATGACGTAAGTGTTCTCGACTAGCTTGTGGCCGGGCCATCGCGGGTCATCGGTTTGCTCCAGGTATTGGATTATTTGCCCGACGTAATGGTCGAACATCTCCACCATGGCGCAATAGTAGGGGTTCCTTTGCCCTTCAAGCAGCCAGCCCTTGGGATCGGTCGGGTAGGGGACGTCGAGTTTCTTGCAGTATTTTTCGAGCAGTTTCTTGCTTCTGCTGTGAATCGGGGTGTGTACCAACCAAGCCGCGTAGTATAGAAAGAAAGGATAGGCCTTGTTCTCTTGCATGAATTGGATGGCGTCGACCGTGGTCTGGTCCTTGGGGAAACCGTCCGCGTCCAGTTGAAAGGGATCTTCCTTGTCCCGAGTTGCGAACCCCGTCAGGCGATGCGGGCGCATTGCCCGGCTTTCACCAAGGTCGTGTCTCGTAAAGGCAAAGCCTTGGTCCTCGGGTTGTGGGAACGCGTTGTGATCGATCGCCATGTGCCACTTCCCTGTATGGCCGGAAACATAGCCATTGGTCCGAAGCGCTTCCGCTATAGTGACTTCCTCCAGTTTCATTCTGCCGCTGTACCAAGGGTCCATGATGGGATGGGCCAGCTTGTTGTAGGGCGTGGGCGGATTGCCTCCCACCACATGGGTCTTTTGTGCAACGGCAGGGTGCCTTCCGCTCATGATGGCGCAACGGGTCGGGGCGCAGGTCGGGGCGGGCGAATAGCCTTGTCGAAAGAGCACTCCTTTCTTGGCCAAGGCGTCGATGTGGGGAGTCTCCATCGGAGTCGGGGCATCGAGGTCGTAGCAATTCACGTCCTGCCAGCCAAGGTCATCGGCTAACAGTAGTACGACGTTGGGTTTTTGAGGCCGTTCCTTGGCCCCGCCTGTCGGGCAGAGTATAAAAGCCGACATGAGGAGTAGAATCGTTTTACGAATGAAGTTCATGAACTTGTTGGTGTTTGCAAATAAAGACCTGAGAGGGCTTCACTGCGATTCGAGCGTCCAGCGGAGGTCGCGAAATTCCGGAGGTTTTCCTTTCCAAGGCTCACCGACGAGTTCTGCCTTTGCCTTGGATCCTCTCGGGGGTCTGAGTCTCTCGGTGTCGTCCAGTCGGAATTGCTTGATC
Source organism: Opitutia bacterium (assembly GCA_018695085.1). Classification (GTDB taxonomy): domain Bacteria; phylum Verrucomicrobiota; class Verrucomicrobiia; order Opitutales; family Seribacteraceae. The sequence continues at coordinate 5,502 of JABHOU010000114.1, forward strand.
CCCTTCCAGTTGGCCAGCGGTTTGCCTTCGGCGTCCTTGAAGTCGGTTGGAGAAAGTTCAATCGCTTGCCACTTGCCTTTGCCTTCTAGTCGGACCTCGCTGGCATGGTTATCGACTCCAACGACCAAAGTGTTCGCTTGGGCGGCGCTGACTTCGAAGGCGACCTTCGCTTCTAATGGAGCGATCCATTGCTCATCATAGACCTTGTGGGTCTTGATACCCCATTTTTCAGGCTTGTAGCTGAACCATTCCTTTTGCCAGTTTCCTTGAAAATCCTCGACCAGGTTAGTCGGCTTGAGCGAGACAAGTGTTTTCTCTGCCTGAAGTTGCTTAACCGACGCCACCTTCATGATGGAAGACAAGTTGAATGAATGGGCGGTGTAGGAACCGTAGTAATAACCCGCCCCCGAAATCGGTTGGTCTAACTTGTATCGAACGTTCGCATAGACCCAAAGTGGTTTTTTCATCGAAAAGAGTGGTAAGCTGGCCGTCCATTTTCCTTTGTGCGTGCCAACGGGAGCATGGCGCCAGAATCGGCTTTTGGTATTCGTCGAATCATCCATCTTGCCGTTCATTTGGCCGTGCTGGGTGTAGAATACGTCGATGTATGATATTTCCTTGGAGTCATCTGCCGCGATAGTCACTACGGGGGCTTTCCCCTTGGGCAGACC
>JABHOU010000216.1 GCA_018695085.1 Opitutia bacterium
CCCAGCAGATGTGCTTGATTCCACGACTTTCAAAATCCTTAAGCCAGTATTGGGAACAACGAGTGATGTCCAGTTTGCCGTTGGGATCGTCGGCCGGACAATGTTTACCGGTCTTGTCGTGGTCGCCGGCGCCGTGCACCTGGCCATCGTTCTGGGCAACGTGGAAGTCGATGGTCCATGGGCGAAGCTTGTCCGTCATCTGCTCGTAGGCGGCATAGAATTCTTCCTCGGAGTAACCTTCCTGCAACAGTGCGTGCTCGGGAGCATTGTAACCCAATGTGTAGAGGTAAGTATGAGCGAGATCGGCTTGAAAGCCTAGGGTATCGGGCATACCGACTCCCTCGAGCAAGTCCAGCATATCCTTCCAGCTGTGCATGCCCGCCCAGCAAATCTCTCCCTCTGCGGCAAGACGCTCGCCATGATCGGCGGCTATTCTGGCGGCCTCCTTGAATGTTTCGACAATGATGCCGGTGTTGGAGCTTTTATCCTCCCGCCACTTTTCCACCCCGAACTCAGCCGAATCGATGCGGATCACGCCGTAGTTACGAGCTCCGTGTTCGTTAAAGACCTTTGCTATACGGCAAGCCATCTTCACGGCATCGAGAAATTTCCCACGTTGCTCTTCCGTGCCCATGGCAGAATCGCCAACTGTGCCAGGCCAAACGGGAGCAACCAAAGAACCAATGGCAAAACCACGACCGGTAATGCTGTCCGCAATGGCCTTCAATTCATCGTCGGAAGCCTCGGGATTGGTGTGAGGGAGGAAGAGGAAATAATCTATGCCATCAAACTTCTGGCCATCCACGTCGGCTCCTGCGGAAAGATCGAGCATCCGATCGAGACTGATGGGAGGCTCCTGGCCTTCATCATCCCCCTTGCCCACGAGTCCGGGCCACATGGCATTATGTAGTTTTAGAGAAGCGTTGCTCATTTCAATTTCCTTTTTGTCGAAGGGTTAAGTTTTAAGAGTGTTAAAAAAAGATGAACATACATCAGTAAAAAAGGAATGCCTCGGGCAAGAAAAAAAAGCGAATGCCTTGCATTCTCAAGACCAGCACTTTAAAGGTTGTCTAAAATACTCACCAATCCCCTCTAACAAAAAGGGGCGAACCACGAACATCTATAACAAAGAGCTAATCATGAAAAAACTTATTTTTTGCCTGTTTGTCTATGCAACAGTCTGTACAGCAGCAGAAATGCGAACCTGGACAAGCACCTCTGGCACCTCCTTGGAAGCGGAATTAATGGAGTACGCTAACCGTACCGTAGTCCTAAAGACCGCTGCCGGCCGAAAATTAACTCTACCCTTGGCTAAGCTCGTACCCGAAGATCAAGTCCACATAACCAATTGGGCTCAGGGGCAAGAGAAAGTACAGGCCAAGACCCAATCCGTCAGCAACTCTGCGACTGACACAGATGACCAAGCTACGCTAAAGGGCGGTTTGGCTGATCTTCTTCCTGAAAACTTACTGGATTCGCGTGGCAAAGAAGTTTCTCGAAACAAATTGGCGGGTAAAACCGTTGGCTTTTATTTTTCCGCGCACTGGTGCCCGCCTTGCAGAACATTCACTCCAAATCTCGTTAAATTTCGCGACGATAACAAAGATGACTTCGAGATCGTCTTTGTCAGTTCCGATAAAAGTCCTCAGGCTCAAATGGACTACATGAAAGAAACGAACATGAAGTGGCTTACGCTACCACACCGAGGCAAGGCGGCAAACAGTCTGGCCAGCAAATACGGCGTGAGGGGCATACCGGCACTGATCATAGTTTCACCTAACGGCGAAACCATCACCAAAAACGGTCGCGGCGACGTATCGGGCAACCCCAAAGGCGCGTTGGCTTCTTGGGAAAAATCTATTTGAGAAAGCGGCTCAAAACAGGAACCCTCGTCCATAGACAAGGTAAAGAAAAAGAAACGCTTCACCAAGTTCCAGAACCAATACCTTGAACCGAGCTTGCCACCCTTTAACCATCGCAAGCTTAGGCTTCGCGATAATGGCGAATGCTGTTATCGCAGTTGGCGAAAGTTGGAGCCAAGCTTCGATTTGGTTGAAAAAGGGAGACGTGATCGAGATTTCCGCCCCGGCGGAAGCCAAGCGAGTTCGTCTCGAAATACGTGACGAGGATACAGGGGAATGGGACGCGGTAAAGACAGGACATCTGCCCGGATCGCGAGCGGGCAAGGTTTACTTGGAGATACCTTTCGATGTAGATCGAAACCGCGTCCGAGTCAGGTGGAACAGTTCCGATCCCCTTCCATATTCCTTTTACAAAGGTCGTAGCAAATTTGGAGCTAGGGAAGGGAATATTTCGTCCGCATCCGCTCAATTACGAACTGCAGAACCCGAGTTAATGGCCATGAGCGCAGTGGCGGACAGTGCCGAAGCTTCGGACGACGGCACGGACAACGTGCAGGAGTCCGATATTTGGCGACTATCGGGAGACAGGCTGTATTTCTTCAACCAGATGAGAGGTTTGCAGGTGGTCGACCTCTCCCGCCCCGCGGTTCCAAAGGTGATCGCCCGGCACAGGCTGCCCGCCTCAGGTGAACAAATGTACGTCGCCGACGACGGAGACTATGCATACCTGCTTGCCCAAAAAAGCGGCCAAAGCTGGCCATATTCGTCGGAAGTAAGGGTGCTGAAACTGGACGGTCCGGAAATTTCGGAAGTGGCTCGATTGGATCTCGATGCCTCGTATCGCGAAAGCCGCATGGTCGGGGACAAACTCTACGTGCTCTCTGAAAAATGGGAGCGAGATAAGATGAGATGGCAAAATTGGTCCTTCTCCTACAGTACTCGCCTCGCCACCTTTGACCTAAGCGATCCCGACAATCCTCAAAAAATCGATGAGAAAATCCTCGCGGGAGCACCCCAAGTCATTTCCGCGACAAACAGCAACCTGATGGTCGTCACTCGAGACCCCGCCGACTATTACAACAAGCACATTGTCCGAGTATTCGACCTCACGGGCTTTACTGGCATCCCCGAAGAAGTAGCCGAGGTGAAACCTGGTGGTCGCGTGCTCGACAAGTTCAAACTACGCATCCGTAACGGCATTCTCACCGTCATCTCCCAAGCCTACCGTGAGAAAAGTTGGAGAGCGAGATATTCACTGCTGGAGACTTTCAAGATCTCATCAGGCAAACACCTCGGCACCATGGAACTGGCCGAACGCGAAACCCTGTACGCCACTCGTTTCGACGGCGACTACGCCTACGTCGTGACCTTTCTCCGCACAGACCCCCTATTCATCATCGACCTGACGGAACCAAAGAAGCCCCGCCTCATATCCGAGCTGATCGTTCCCGGTTGGTCCGAGTACATCCAGCCCATAGGCGACCAACTTTTCGCCGTGGGCGTGGAAGAAGGACGAGTGACCGCTTCCCTCTTCGACATTTCCGACAAGGAGAACCCTAGCCTCGCACATCGGGTGTTCATGGGGAAACAAGGGGCTTATTCATGGAGTGAGGCCAACTACGACGAGAAGGCGATCGGACAGTTGCCCTCCCAAAACCTGTTCCTGATTCCCTTCCAATCATGGGAAGAAGGAGGGAACGTCAAAAAAGTGCAGGTCCTCGAAGTGACTGATACGGGTCTGGTAACAAGAGGCGAAATCACTCACCGATTCCAAGCTCGCCGGGCAGCCCCCGATGAAACCGGAATGCGCATATTCTCGATTTCCGGAAACGAGCTTCGGGTGACCGATTTCGCCGACCGTGAAAATCCAAAACCCTTGGCCCAAATGCCTCTCGCATGGAAGGTCGACCGTATCCACCTTGCAGGCGAACACCTTCTCCAAATCGAAGACCAAGGCGGGTATTATTGGGGCTGGGGAATGTCCTCGCAGGATGCTAACGCCACGTTGCGCGTAACAAACACGGCAACGCCCGACGAACTGATCAGTTCGCTGAACCTCGGCGCGGGCACAATCGCCGGCAGCCTCGTCCATGCAGGGAAGCTTCATCTGGCTCTTGCCAACAACGGAAAACTAGTGGCCGAGATCTACGATTTAGAATCCAACGGATCCGCAATCAGGTTGGTCTCCGCCGAGGTAAAACTGAAGAACAATAATTATCGTCCCGAATTGAAAGCCTTCATACTCGACGGAAAAACCGTTTGCTGGGCTACCGTAGGAAAACAGGGTCAAACTTACTTCCCTTACGAGTACAGGCGATCAAGCGTCATGATCGACGACATCATCTACCCCTATCCGAGCTACGGGCCGTCAACTGTCGAGGCACACGCCTTCACCTTCGAGGAAAACTTGGCGGGATCCACTCTCGTTCACGAAGCCAACGCCAGCATCACTCTCTCCGGCAACGTCCA
>JABHOU010000262.1 GCA_018695085.1 Opitutia bacterium
CGCTACGCCCACCTCAAGGACAAGAAGGGCGACTGGGTGGTACGTGGGGACGCCTTCATCCGCTTTCGCAACAGGCAAGGCGTGATGGCGGGCGGGGTGAGCATAGGGTTCACGGGATACGGGAGCGACAAGAGCCGGCACCACATCGGGCCCGAACTGCAGATCGGGCACGTATTGGGCGACCACTACAAGGAGCCGGTGCTGCTGATCAAGACGGCTTGGGGCGGCAAGAGCCTGTACAAGGATTTTCGCCCCCCCTCCGCTGGAGGTGAAACCGGCCCCTTCTACAAGCAAATGCTGGCCGAAGTGGAAGAGGCCTTGGCGGGGATCGGAAAAGAATTCCCCCAACTGAAGGGGCGCAAACCCGAATGGGCAGGCTTCGTATGGTTTCAGGGTTGGAACGACATGTTCGACAAGGATGGGCTGGCCGAGTACGAGGATAATCTCGTACACCTGATCCAAGACCTGCGGAAGGAATTCAAGAAGCCGAACTTGCCGGTGATCGTGGGTGAACTGGGGAACGGAGGGCCCAAGGCGGGAGCCAACATGCTGGCCATTCGAGCAGCCCAGAAGGCCGCGACCGAAAGAAAGGAACTGAAGGGCAATGTAAAATTCGTAAGCACCACGGACTTCGCCCGACCCAAGGAGGATTCGCCCAACGTCGGGCACGGACACCACTGGTTCGGCAACGCGGAGAGCTACTTTCTGATCGGCGACGCCCTAGGCAAGGGCATGGTGAAATTGCTGAACTGAGGTTCCCTGCGATTCAGGGCTGTTCGGCCATACCGTTGTCGAATACCTTTTGCAACTGGGGAGCTTTTGAGAGGTCGATCGGAGTGATCATCTCGCGATCCAGAGGAGGGTCTCCGCCTTCGTACTTGCGAATGGTCGCGAGGTACGGACGCCAGTTCAAGTCACCCAGCTTGGCGAGTTTGCCAAGAGGCTTGCCCGTGGCGTCGCGATAGGCCTTGTAGACGAGTTCGGAGCAGTAAATGAACTTGTCGTCCATACGGTAGCGCAAGTCGTAGGGGCGGCCGGCGTACTTGGCCAGAGCCGACTTGAACTTGGGAAGTTCGGAAGCGTGTTCCTCCTTGAGACGAAAGGCGGAAAACTTCTTGCCTCGTCCGCGAGAGACCCAGTTCTTGAGGGGAATCGCCCCCACGAGACCGATCGACTCGAAGACCTTCCAGCTCCCGTCCTTTCCCTTCAACACCACCCCGCAATGAGAATAATTGGAGCGGGTTACGCCCTCGATGGCCTCGACTAGATCAACGCCTTTGGGCAAGGCTTGAAAGAGAACGTCGCCGGCCTGCGGATGGTAGGCATCGGAACCCTTCTTGGATGCCTTGTCCTTTTTCAGGGCGAGAGAAAACCCGGCCGTCGGAGAGAGGCACAAGCCGAGAACCGCAACAGCGGCGATAAAACGATGGGCGGGGAAATTCACTCAGTTCACTCGAGTGAGGTAGAAGGAGATCAAAGAAAAATCAATCGAGAGGGAGGAAGATCAATTTGCCGGCGAGCATGTCGGGCACGATCAACTGCTTGCCCTTGCGGTCGAGGTAGAAGTCGGCGGCGGTGGTGAACTCGTCACTGAGGACCTTGCTTTTCTTGGTCTTGCGGTCGTAGGCCCAAACTGTGCCGAGCGACCAACTGGAAACGTATATCTTGTCGCCAAAGGCTTCCACGGCGTCCGCCCCTCGCATACCCTTGGCCACGATGCGCAGCTTGTCGTCGGAATAGGCCAGAACGTTTCCAGTGAAGAAGTCTCCCATGAGGAGAATTTCCTTGCCCTTGGCACCCGTGACGCCGACTCCGTTGGGACCCGGCATGCGCTTATCCCCGGGAGGGACGGCGACGGAGACCTTGCCATCGAGCGTCACCTTATAGACGCAACCGGTCATAGGCGGGACGACTTTGTCGCTGTCGACAGGCCATAGCTTGCGTTCGCCATCGGGATCGAACATCCACTTGGGATGGCTCATGTCGGTGACGTACACGCTCTTGCCGTCCCGGCTTCGGGCCACGTCGTTGAGAAAGGTGACTTCCTTGGGGAAATCCTCGGCTTTCGCCAATACCGTGACCTTTCCCTTCTTGTCGATTTTGCGAAGCATGGTCTCGTCCGATGCGACTAGGAAACCGCCGACGAATGCCATGCCCTTGGGGTTGTTCAAACCCTTGGCGAAAACCGTGATCTTATCTCCGTCGATCATCTTGATTTCACCGTCTCCGGCTTCGTCCCCGTTGATCATGGTGACGTATAGCTTGCCGCCAAACCCGCGACATACGCTCTCGGGCTTGGTGCCGACATCGAGGATCTTCTTGGCCCCGAAGGAAAAGATCGGAATGAGAAGGAAAGAAAGGAATAGGGAGGTTGAGAATTTCATGGGTATGATAGCTTCAGCGCGATTTCGCTACATGCAAGGTAGAAAATGCAGGCGACCACGGATTCTCGATTCGGTCTCGCCTTTCATCAAGGCTCTTGCCAAGACTTTCGGGCACATGAGATACTTCCTTTACGCCCTGTTTCCACTGGTTGCATGTTCGGCCCTTTCCGCCAAGCAGCAGCCGAACATCCTATTCCTTTTCACCGACGATCATGCGACGCAGGCACTGAGCGCCTATGGCCATGGGCTGAACAAGACGCCTAACTTAGATCGCATCGCCAAGGAGGGCATGCTCTTCCAGCGTTGCCTGGTTACGAACTCGATATGCGCGCCGTCGCGAGCCGTTATACTAACCGGCAAATACTCCCACCTGAACGGCCAACTCACCAACAAGGACATCTTCGACGGCTCTCAGCAAACCGTTCCCAAGCTCCTGCAAAAGGCCGGCTACCAAACGGCCATCGTGGGAAAATGGCACCTGAAGTCCACCCCCACGGGATTCGATCATCACGAGGTGCTCGTCGGCCAAGGGAGCTACTACAACCCGATCTTAATGACTAATGGCAAACGAGTGACCCACGAGGGGTACACCACGGATTTGATAACCGATCGAGCGTTCGATTGGCTGGACAAGAGAGACAAAGACAAACCGTTCTTCCTGATGTGCCAACACAAGGCGCCACACGGACGGTGGGAACCGGCCTTGCGGCATTTGGGCATTTTCGACGACGTGACGATCCCAGAGCCCTCCACCCTCTTCGACGACTACGCCGGTCGAGGCAAGGCCGCCTCCATGCACAAGATGGGCATAGCCAACCACATGGGAGACGCTCGGCTGATGTTCAAGTACTCGAGCAAGTTCACGCCCGAGCAATTCAAGGTTTTCGACGGGTATTTTCGCCCACGCAACGAGTCCTTTCTCGCCGCAAAGCTCGAGGGAAAGGAACGGACGCGATGGCATTACCAGCGTTATATCAAGAACTACTTGAGCTGCGTAAAAGCCGTGGATGAAAACGTGGGGAGATTACTCGACTATCTCGACAAGCAAGGACTAGCCGACAACACGGTGGTCGTCTACAGTTCGGACCAAGGTTTTTATCTTGGAGAGCACGGCTGGTTCGACAAGCGCTGGATGTTCGACGAAAGCCTGCGAACACCTTTGCTTGCCCGATGGCCCGGCGTGACCAAGCCGGGAATCGAATCGGCCGACATGGTGTCGAACGTCGATTTCGCGGAAACCTTTCTGGAGATGGCGGGAGCCTCCGTACCAAAGGACATGCAGGGCCGCAGTCTCGTGCCGATCCTAAAAGGCAAAACTCCCGAGGACTGGCGAACCTCGCACTACTACCACTACTACGAGGCCGGAGGCCATGGCGTGCCCATCCATTACGGAGTGACCACGAAAAGCCACAAACTGATCCGCTATCCCGCACCCATCGACGAGTGGGAACTCTATGACCTGAAGAAAGACCCCCGCGAACTGAACAGCGTATTCGGCAGACCGGGATATGCCCGAGCTACCAAAAGACTGGAGAAGGAGCTCGGCAGACTTCGAAAAGAGCTGGAGGTCGATGAAGAAAAGTGACCCGCGCCACCCTACCTTCGCTTGCCAAGATCAAAACAATCCGAAACCTTAACAACATGAAATTCTTAGCCACACTTACCACGAGCCTTCTCTTCACACTCCTTGCCCAAGCCAAAGAGAGCGAACAAAAGACCAAATCCTTGACTGACCGCTTGGCTGGGAAAGGCTGGAAGTCATTAGCCGAAAAAGACTTCGCCCAAGTGAATTGCGATCCGGAAACCTTTCAGTTCAAGAAGGACGGAACCATTCACTGCACAGGCAAGCCAAGCGGCGGGTTGCGCTCGGTGAAAGTATACAAAAACTTTGAGGTGACCTTCGAGTGGCGACACCTCAGGCATGCGGGCAATGCAGGGGTGTTCCTGTGGTGTCCACGCTCAGTACTCGACAAATTGCCACGCGGTCGATTGCCACAAGGGATAGAAATACAGATCCTCGACTTGGGCTACGAAACGAATCACCTCAAGAACAAGGGTAAGCATTCGAACTGGTTTACCAGCCATGGAGACGTGTTCCCGGTGGGCGTTGGTCGGATGAAAGCGTTTACTCCGGAGATCACCTACAAGGCGGAGGACGGGAAGGAATACAAGGTCGGCAAACCCACCAGCAGTCGCTGCTTTCCCACCAAGCGCTTGAGCAAGGGCGTGGGCGAATGGAACCATTATTACATCGAGGCCAAAAATGCCGAAGTACGACTTTGGGTAAACGGCGAAGAGGTTTCCGGTGGCTACGAGTGCAAACCCAGCGAAGGTCACTTCGTGCTCGAATCCGAGGGAGCTCCAATGGATTACCGGGGCATGAAGCTTCGCGAACTTCCCTGAAAAATCAACCCACTGCAGAACCATGAAAACAACGAGATTTATTTTGCTCACTCTCTTCACCGGCGCCAGCTTATGGGCTGCTCCGGAAAAACATTGGCCGGCTTGGCGTGGTCCTGATGGATCAGGTGCCTCGGATGGCGGTTCATACCCGACCAAGTTGAATGGAACGGAAAATCTGATGTGGAAAGCCCCCTTGCCAGGCAAGGGATGCTCGACTCCCGTGGTATGGGGGGAGCGGATTCTGCTTACCTGCCCGGTCAATGGCGAGGACGCCGTACTGGGTTATGACTGGGAGGGGGAAAAACTTTGGCAAACCACTCTGGGGAAAGAACGCAAGGGCAAGCACAGGAATGGCTCGGGCAGCAATCCATCGGTGGTGACCGACGGAGATCTGTTGTTCGCCCTTTTTAAGAGCGGTAACTTCGGAGGACTCGATTTCAAGGGCAAAGTTCGATGGAAAACCAACTTATCCGGGTACGGCAAGGACTCCCTATACTGGGATTTCGGAACATCCCCGATATTGACAGAGAAACACGTAATCGTGGCCCTAATGAGAGAAAAGAATTCGTGGCTCATCGCTTTCGACAAAGCCAGCGGCAAGGTGTCTTGGAAGGTGGAAAGAAATTATGAGACACCCCGTGAAGGTGATCATAGTTACGCCACTCCAATTTTGATCGAGCACGAAGGCAAAGAAGCGATCCTAGTATGGGGAGCGGAACGCCTTACCACCCACTCCGCCAAAGATGGATCAATCCTTTGGATTTCGTCTGGCTTCAATCCCAAGAAGAAAAACAACTGGGTAGTGGTTGGCTCTCACGTCGTTGCCGGAGAGGTAGCAATCGTGCCCTACGGTCGCGGTAGCCATATCGCCGGCATTCGCCTGGGGGGCAAGGGAGACGTGACTGAATCCAACCGCCTATGGACCCGCTCCGACTCCGGTTCCTTCGTTCCCACTCCAGCCGTTGCCAATGGTAAGGTTTACGTTTTACGCGACCGAGGTGAAGTCCACTGCATCGATCCAAAGACCGGAAAAAGTCATTGGGAGGACGCCTTTCCAAAAGCCAGTTCGAGCTATTACGGATCTCCTACAATTGCAGGAAACAAGCTCTACGCCCCTCGCGAAGACGGCGTCATTCTCGTCGCCGACATTTCGAACGGCTTTCGATTCCTCGCCGAGAACGACATGAGCGAACGCGTAATCGCCTCGCCGGTACCAGTGATGAATCGCCTACTTATCCGTGGCGAAAAGCACTTGTTCTGCCTTGGAAAATAAGCCCGCTACTCGACGGAAAAGAATCCGATTCCGTTGAGCTGTATGTTCCCACGAGGTGTAGTGAAAGTAACCACAACGTCTTGAGAACCAGTTACAGAACTCGACGGAATGGCCAAGCTACCGGTAAGGGTCGTTGTATTTGACCTTACCAACCCCGATAATGCAACTCCCCCGATTTGAACTGAGCTCGGGGCAACATTCGCTGGCGGCAAGGGGGGTGGAGAATTGGAGTCGAGGGTAATGGTTACGGAAACGGTGCTTCCAACACTTCCCGCAGAAGGGGAAATTGAAACGATTCCAGTTCCCTGCGTATTGCTTTCTCCTTCGGAATTCGTAGTGGTTGCACCTGTTCCGGAAACTCCCGAACCGGAGGGTGTTCCACGATATTTTCTAATCGTGTAGGGATAGGCGATTTGCATCGTTTCAAATTCCGAAGCAATCGCAGACATGGCGTTAGCATTTAGGGTAGCCTGCATGCCTTCAATAAATTTGACGAAAGTACTGTAACTGTCCGTTCCCGCGACGGAGACTCCATTGACGGTAAACCCAGACTTGAGAGCTGCCAGATAAGCAGAGTCATCAGACCAAGAAAGAGGCAGCAAGTTGTGTTTGTTCAGAGTATTCCGAACATCATAACCGAAATGCGGATTGAGGTAGCGAAGCACTGTACCGTCGGAATCGGCTTCGATACTCATGACATAGTGATAGATGCCCTCGGGAAAGTCAGGTGTTGGAGACACCAAACCGTTGCACTCGTCCAAATGGCCGCTGCCTTCGACAAATAAGGCATTCCCAGCTGAATCGTTGGTTCCCGTATAACTGGTTTTGAGAATTAAACCTGTCTGATTACCATCGTTCCTCCAGCCAACCGGACCATATATGGGCCATCCATCTGCAGCGAAACCAAGCAGTGGAGAATGCCCCCCGGAAACCAAAAGGGCATCAATTTCGTCACACTTATCTTTTTCAGACTTCCAGTCATCTTTTAAGAGGCGTAGGCAAGTGGGATATTTATGGTAGTGGTAGACGCCGTTACGCTGAGGATGCCCACAACAACCGGAAAAAATGCGCCCGTAAGCGGCGGTCTCCTGAGCATCCTCGAAAGGGTTATAAACGGGAATACCGTTGAGCGCGACTCCGACGGTGCCCAAGGAGGTATCAGTAGCAGTTGAGTTGTTGACCGGATTCAAAGGAATACGGAATATTTCCTCAGCAGCGACTACTTGATTGGGATTGTTTCCTCCGCTCACTCCGAGATTATTCTCGCTCAGCTTAAGGCTTTGGAAACCTCCGTTTGCCGCCGTATTCCATCCATTCGAGACATCAACGCCCATGACGCTGGGCACGTAGTTGGGAACGCCATTAGCCGTAACGACCATTTGGTCATTATTCGAATCTTTATATATGGTTATGGAATTGGACAAGTTTTGTCCATCGATGGTAAGAGTCACTGGACCTCCTCCCGCAACTTGCGAACGATAATTGACTACAATGAGTCGAGCTCTTCGCTCGAAGGAGGAGTCTCCCTGCAAAAAAGAGAGATCTCCAGAGGCAGAAGATTCGGATTGCTCTGCAACCTTGGTCCAACCCGATGAATCGGAGGAGTTGGCCTCGAAGTAGGAAATCAAACCGGGAGAGAGCTCAACTCGCTCAATCGAGAATGAAGATGCGGTTGAATCCGAACCCGTGGAACTGCCGGAACCAGACTCAGAAGTGTTCGACAATTCGCCGGACAGAGTGGCGAAGGATGTCCATTTCGACTTAGAATGATCGTAAAATCCTTTGGAGGAGCTAAAGTATCGCCAGCCTTGAAGGTTATGAAGATACAACCATGGAAAAAACTCTTTCTTCGTCCACATCCATTTAATATTGGGGTGATACAACCATGTGGCATCCAGTCCCGAGTCCACGGGATAAAGCCAACCTAAGTTTTCGTGAAAAATCCAGTTTGATCCGGAATCAAAAAAGTTTCCGAGCCATGAACTCTGCTTCCATCCCGAAGAAACATCAGTCGTTGCATCCGCCAGAACATAAGCGGCGAGATCGGAAGATGTACTTGAGGTCGAACTCGGCGAGTAATTCCCGTCAGGCAGTTTCGAGATTGGGAACTTGTAGTTGGTTGAGGTCAAGAGGGCCACAACTGCCGGATCTGTCGACTCCAGCATGGTTCTTGTGTAAGGCTTCCATTCGCCCGTATAATCGTCATGAACGCGACCGGGCCAATCCTGTGCGCCGAGACAGGTCGTGGTCGCCCAGTAGACGTATTCGGTAATTTGGGTTCCGTAATCGGCAGTATCATCGTAATAGGAATACCACGCGCTAGGAGGATACGAAGAAGGGATGGTTTCAAAATGTCCTCCCCGAGCCTTGTCCATGGCCAAGGCGATGCCGCTCCCTACCTTTTCTCCCCATATGGCGGGAAAGGCTTCGTCCCAGCCCTTGTCGGTGACCAAATGCAACACTTCCTCTAGGGTGGCATCTCGGTCACTTCCGTTGCTGCCATTCTCAAAAATCTCCATTGCAAAAAGGTTTTGGGCTCGCGTGATGGAATTTTCAAATGTCTCGAACGCACTTTGCTTACTTTCCTGTTCCTGCTCGGAAGCGAAGAGTACCATTGTCGCTATTTGGGCGTTTGAACTTCCTTTCAAGGCGGCCAGCACTTCCGGTTGGTCAACATTACCGTCCTCGTCGTTATCCAAGTATTCGGCCAACATATTCGCCGCATGAAGAGTCTTTGCCTCAGAGAC
>JABHOU010000109.1 GCA_018695085.1 Opitutia bacterium
AGTGCGAAGGATGCGGTGACAAAGGCTGTGGCGATTGCGGTGGTGTCGGAGGTCATGGCCATCACGATGGCGTCGGTCATGATGATGACGAGAGGCATTGGGAAAACCTTCCTCCCGACGGTAACCTCTTCATTATGATGTATGTTGATGAAAGTGGTTCTATCCTTTCTACTCGCAAAGCTCTCATGGAAATGCGTGACGGCATGATGAAGGATGCTCTTCTGCCCTACTACATGAACGACGAGAGCTTATATAATCGTCGTGTGAAGGTAGTCGGCACAAAAGAGATCGGAACTCCTGGAATATCCGATGATGGCGAGCGCTCACTTGAATTCTTTGCGGCGGCCGCAAAGAAGGAAAACGTACTCGCACTTGCTTTTCAGGACGAAGGAGCCCCATCCTACCATCTTCCCACTTTCAATAAGAAACCTGAGGATCATTATCTCAAGGACTTGGGAGTGCTTCGCAACCGACTTAATGGTTTTGCCGGAGTCTATCGTGGAGTTATGTTCCAAGTCGATCGTGGAAAAACTTTTGCTAAGTCGTTCAAGGAGTTTGTTGAAAGTGCATGGCAGGGTGAGAATTACCTCTCTGGCAAGGGCCACAACCTGAAACCTTACTACTGGCAGGAAAATCGTGATCATATCCGTAATCACGATGGCGTTGTCTTTAGTGATGAGTATCACATTCAGTCTGAAGGCGACTCCCAATACTATATGGACACGATCTTCAAGGCTGCTAAAAAAGTGGGCTTGGACTTGGGGACTTATGGTGGTGGACTCGAAGATGGTAAGTACAATGCCAAAATACGAGAAGAGCAGTAGTAATTGATTTAAACTGAGGACTTTTAGCCGGAAGGCCCGTTCCCGACCGGCCACCTAAACCATGTCGAGCAAGTTGATAGCTTCTTTTGTACTTGCCGGAGGATTGGCGGTGGCGATGGGAGCGGGCTTTCTAGTTGGAGGCTTGATTTTAGGAGCTGCACTCCTCTTTGTCGCATTAGGCCAGTTGGCTCTTTCTCACCTTGCTTTCTTTGAGGAACGGAAGCGTCGACTACCGCGAGCCGTGGGCCCTCTTCCATGGGTGAACTTGGCGATGTCTTACCTGTTGGTTGCCATGGCTTTGGGGCTTTTCTTGCTCAAAACTCTCTCTGATGGCCGTCAGGATACCATTGCAAAAGCCGGACAAGCTCCGGGTGACGAAACCGATGGGCAGAATATTCCCGAGAGTTTGGGGACTAATATAGCTTCTGGTGGAGAACGGGCCCGTTTGGGGAACGTCGGTCGGGGTGAAGGTGACGATGCTACGAAGGGTGGGGCTAATGAGGACAACCAGAATTCCATGCGGGAAGCACAGGTGTTCAATCCTGATATTGCCGGGGCTGCTGCCGGAACAGGTCAGCTGACTAATGTTTCCGCTCAAGAGATTCCGGATCAAGTTGAGCCCGGCGAGGCTGACTTGGGCAAAGCCGATGCCGTGGACGAATTGTTGGCTCGTGTGGGCGAGGACGACGAAAATGTGGAAGTGGGCGATCCTGACGCCGAACTCGTGTTTGAGGTAGATGACGATTCGCTCGCTTTCGATCCTACGGTCTTTCAAGGCGATAAACGTGAACCTGACGTGGTGCGTAAGACTAAAGGTCAAGAGGTTCTTAATGTGCGTGCGGGCAAAAATAGCCTAGGTATTGCCGTTCCCAAGTCCATGAGCGGTCGTTGCGACAAGCTGGGCAGATTTTCTCGATTAAACCGTGCCGGCGTACAGAATCCAGTGGCTGTGGAAAAGGCAGTGACCAAGTCTCTCGATTGGCTGACTCTCAACCAAAACGAGGACGGTTCTTGGGGTAAGACTGCTCAGGGAGCTATGACTGGCTTTGCCTTGCTTTGTTACTTGGGTCATTGCGAACTTACGGATTCCGTTGTTTACGGGGAAGCCGTAAGCAATGGAATCAACTATCTTGTCGACTTGGGCGTCAAGAAGAATGGCTGGCTGTACACCACTAACAATCGACACGGCGCCGCTTATGCTCAAGGGATCGCCACTTATGCCTTAGCGGAGTCTTACGGCATGACGGAGAAGGATTTTATTTTGCCAACTCTGGAAAAAGCCGTTCACCGAATTGTGGCCGGACAGAAGCAGGATGGCGGTTGGTATTACTTGGAGCAACGCAAGGGGCCGGACAACTTGCGATTCGATGACTTTGGAAAGAACGTCAAAGATGCCAGTGATACCTCGGTCAGTGGTTGGCAGTTCCAAGCTCTTAAGGCTGCTTTCAATACTGGTGCGGTTTTTCCTGGAGTCGAGCCAGCGCTGGAGGCGGCAGTGAAGAATTTTTATCGAGTTTATTCTCCAAAGAACGGGGGCTTTGGTTACCGCAAGGCCTCGGATAGTAATAATATAAAACACAAGTTGACTGGTGTTGGTTCGTTGGGTTTGCAATCTTGGAAGTCCGGACATTCCTCTGAAGATCACAAAAAACAAGTTCTCAAAAAAGCCATCGAGCATATTCTCAAGAATAACAAGGGGATGAATTATGGTA
>JABHOU010000438.1 GCA_018695085.1 Opitutia bacterium
CACCCCGCGAACCCGCGAGGACTACTCCAAGTATTTAGCGGAAATCACCTACATGGATGGACAAGTCGGTGACATCCTGAAGACCTTGGAGCAGACCGGTCACGCCGACGACACCCTCGTCCTCTTCAGCTCCGAGCAAGGCTCCCAGTTTCCCGGGTGCAAGTGGACCAATTGGAACACCGGGGTGCATACCGCCCTCGTCGCCCGCTGGCCTGGTAAGGTGGCCGCCGGCAAACGCACCGACGCCCTCGTCCAGTACGCCGACGTTCTGCCCACCATGCTCGATATCTCCGACTCGGCCGTTCCCTTGCGCGAAAGCAAGCTCGACTGGCGGCCCGACGGCTCCAGTTTTCTCCCTGTGCTTCAAGGCCAATCGGACAAGCACCGTGACTACGTATACGCCATTCACAACAATCTCCCCGAAGGTCCCCCGTATCCCGTTCGCGGCATAAGCGACGGCGAGTACCGCTACCTCCGCAACTTGTTGCCCGAAGAGCTTTACATCGAGAAGCATCTCATGGGACTCAAGGGCAACGCCGTGCTAAACAACCCCTACTGGTCCACCTGGGTGCGCGACTCTTGGGAAAACGCCCATACCTACAAATTGGTCAAACGCTACATGAGACGCCCCGCCGAGCAACTTTACCACACCACATCCGATCCCTACGAAATGAACAACCTCGCCAACGACCCCTCCCAAGCCAAGCGCATCGCCAAGTTGCGAACCGAGCTCGATCGCTGGATGAAAGAGCAAGGCGACCCCGGCATCCCCATGGATACCTTCAAGACCTATCACGCAGCCAAGGCAGGGAAGCATCTCTACAAGGCTAAATAAGTGTTCTATCCTGAATCGTATTAATCAACAAAAGGATCATGCTACGTCCTCGAAAAAAATATACTGTTTACGATCTTCGTCAGCTTAAGGGTAAGTGTTGCCTTACCCATGTTCATGTAAAGTCGCCTGAGGAAGCGGTTGCGGCAGCAACAGCAGGTGTTGACCTTATGAGCTGTAGCTTCGACTCACCCGAAGCCCAA
The DNA here is from genome assembly GCA_018695085.1 of Opitutia bacterium. Classification (GTDB taxonomy): domain Bacteria; phylum Verrucomicrobiota; class Verrucomicrobiia; order Opitutales; family Seribacteraceae. The sequence continues at coordinate 1,036 of JABHOU010000438.1, forward strand.
GCTCGCTTGCCGAGAATTGTTGAAAGCGCTCCCGACAGTTTTATCTCGGCGGCAACTCCGCATGGCATGGCGACTCCCGAGGAGGCGATTCGAGTAGCTTTTGAAGCACTCGAGATTGGAGCCAGCTCCGTTTACTGCTCCGCCAGTCCCCGAATTATCGAGGCGATGGCAAACGAAGGTATTCCGGTGGTCGGACATCTCGGCATGGTCCCTCGCCACGTTACTTGGACGAACTATCGAGCCATTGGAAAGACCTTGGAGGAGGCCAAGGAACTCTATCGCCGGATGAAGAAACTGGAGGATGCCGGAGCCTATGCAGCTGAGATCGAGGTGGTGCCTCATCAACTGGCTAGCTATCTGTGCTCGCAAACCTCGATGATCCTAATGTCCCTCGGATCGGGGAGTGGTTGTGACACGCAATTTCTCTTTTCGGACGATATCCTCGGCGACTATGACGAACGTCTGCCTCGTCATGCCAAGGCATACCGTGACTTTCGGGCCGAACATGAGCGCCTGCAGAACGAACGTGTCGCGGCCTTCGGCGAATATGTGGCCGACGTCGAGACCGGGCGTTTCCCGGAGTCCTCGAACTTGATCGAAATGGAGGACGAGGTAATGCAGGCATTCATCGGTTCGCTCGACAAGGAATAATAAATAGTAGGGCCCGATCCATTCTTTCGCCCGAATCATGATTCCCATTCGGTGCATCCGTGTTTTGGAGAAAAAACTCTTGATGGCCTGTTGTTCTACCAGACTTCGATAGGACCCTTTGGTACCGAGATGGCTTTGCGTTCGGTTTTTTTATGTTCGTCTTCTTCCTGCATGAAGCTGGCGACCATGGGTGATAGTTGGTAGCGTGGCAGGAGTTCTCCGGCGTCGTTGGTGAATTGTTTACGCCATTCCAAATATTCCCCCAAGACATGTTCGAAGTCGGCCCGAGTGCTTATTCTTACGATTGCTTGGTTGAACGGTTTTACGGGGCCGAAGCGTTTGGCGTACCATGGAGCGACTTTTCGAAAAGTGACTGAACCGCGATCCTCTCCAAATACCTCGACCATAAGTTCGTAGTGCCGACGCAATACGCGTATGCGTTCCTCGAAGGAAGGTTCGGGAGGCGTTTTTCCTGTCTTGAGGTAATCGCTAATATGAGAAAAAATCCACGGATTGTAAAAGGCGCCTCG
>JABHOU010000249.1 GCA_018695085.1 Opitutia bacterium
AGAATGAGGAGAACGACGTTTTTCATAAGGTTGCATTCACGGGTCGTCTGCAAGGAGACTATCATAGCTTTGATGATGACGCTGGAGGAACATCCGAAAATGACTACGATTGGCGACGCTTTCGAGTTGGCTTCAAAGCCTCTTTTTTTAATAGACTGACCCTTCATTCGGAGGCCGACATGAACCTCAATGATCCTTCGCCTCTCTACAAGAAACTTACGGATACCTACCTTTCATGGACCACGGCAGGCGGGGTGAGGATCAAGGTGGGAAAGCAATCCGCGCCGTTTACTTTACATGGTTCGACGTCATCCAAAAAGCTTTACACTCTCGAAAGAGGTAAGGTTGCAAGCAACATCTGGTTTTCCAACGAGTACTACTCAGGCCTCTCTTTTTCAGGAAGGAAGAATAATTGGGAGTACTTCACCGGAATATATTCGAGCGATCTTGGACCGGAGTTCGACGAGGCTTTTGACTGCGGTTGCTTTGGTCTTTTTTCCTTGGGATACAACTTTAAGGAAAATTCAGAATTGGATGACGCCTTGGTTCGCTTGGATTACGTCAAGCAACAAGAAGATACGGCGAATCCCTCAAAACAGCCCGATCACAAGAATATAACTTCATTGGTAACCAAGTTCGAGAAGGATAATTTGCACCTCTGGGCAGACCTAAGCTTTTCCGATGGATATGGCTCCCAAAGCGATCTATTTGGTCTGCAGTTCATGCCCTTCTACGATATTACGGACAAGACCCAAGTGGTTTTTAGCTACACTTACTTAAAAAGCTCTGATGGAGACGGTATCAAGCTAACCAGATACGAGAAGGATTTGTTTGGTGGCAAGGGCAACGAAACCAGTGAGAGCTTTCTCGGTCTGAATCACTTCTTTTATGGGCATAAGTTGAAGTGGCAAAATGGAATCCAATACACTGAAATGGAGACCACCTCGGCTGGCGACAAGTACGATGGCTGGGGGTTTACCTCCGGAATCCGTATCAGTTGGTAAATGAAGCCTCATTTTACCGAAACATCTAAACCTGATCTAAAAAATGGAACATATTGACTTTTGGGATTTCTTTGTGGGCTTCCTTTACGTGTTGGGGGGGTTGGGCATCTTCCTCTTCGGCATGAGGGTGATGAGCGAAGGCATCCAAAAAGTAGCGGGAGAGGGCATGCGCAGGATTATGGCGACTATGACCCAGAATCGTTTCTTCGGGCTCATGACGGGGGTGACGGTTACCTGTCTCGTGCAATCTTCATCGGCGACGACCGTGATGGTGGTGAGCTTCGTAAATGCTCAGTTGCTCACTTTGACGGAGTCAATAGGGATTATAATGGGAGCGAATCTTGGCACCACATTGACGGGCTGGATCATTGCGACGGTGGGCAAATTCAGTCTTTCAAAGATCGCCTTGCCCATAATTGGAGTGGGCCTGCCCATGATTTTCGTGAGCAAGCCGAGGGTGAAAAACTTGGGTGAGGTGCTAGTCGGTTTCGGTTTGCTTTTCTTTGGCCTTAGCGAGCTGAAGGATGCTGTTCCCGATGTCAAAACCCTGCTCAAGAGTACCGAAACTGCCGATCAACTCCTCGTTCAGGACATACAATCCCTGATCGAGCAATTGAACAGTTTCGGTTTCGGATCCGTTTTGATCTTTCTCGGGATCGGGGTCGTCTTGACGCTTCTTGTTCAGTCTTCGTCTGCCGCAATGGGGATCACGATCATCGTGGCCATAAACGGCTGGATCAATTTCGAGATCGCTGCCGCTATTGTGATGGGGGAAAACATAGGAACCACCGTCACTGCGTGGTTGGCCTCTTTGGGAGCCAACTTGAACGCCAAGCGGGCGGCTCGTGCCCACTTTCTCTTCAATGTGGCGGGGGTTTGCTGGATGTTGCTCTTGTTTTACCCGTTCATCTCCATGGTGGACGGGGTCATGCCGGGTTCCATTCACCAAAAAGATGTTACGGCCCAAGAGATAGCGGGTTTTCGCAAAGTGCAATCCTTGGAAGCCGAGGGCATCGGCGACGAAAAAATTAAGAAGGCGATTGTGGATTTGAACACCCCGCTCCACTTATCTTTGTTTCATACCCTCTTTAATCTCTGCAATATCTGTCTCCTGATCGGGTTCTCTCCGCATTTGGGGAGGTTGGCCGAGAAATTGGTGAATCCTCGAACGTCGAATGGGAAGGAACCTGTCCCGGGAAGTCTCGCCTCGATTCACTATGAGGGTTCGGGGCTGTTGCCCAAGACAGGCGAGCTGAATCTTGCCTTGGTCGAGGCGGAGGTCAATCGGCTTGCCGCCGTGACCCGTTACATGTTCGAAGGGTTCGTCGACATATTCGAACACCCCGAGGAAGACAAGGGTCCGTTGATCAAGGAGCTTATCGAATTGGAGGACAAGTGCGACGAACTAGCTTTTGAAATCACTCAAACGCTCATTCACTGCACCACCGAGAGTCTTGCCGGGGAAAGTGCATTACACGTTACTGCCCTGCTGAGGGTGACTGCTGAACTGGAGGACATCGGTGACTGTTGCCACCGCTTGGTCCAATTGGCCCACCGGAAATACCGTAAGCAGCGCATTCTGCCCGAGGAAACAAAGAAGGAAATAAAGATTTTCTCAGAACAAATTCTCGACTTCATGGAGCTTTATCAGACCCACTTGAAGGACAAGACCATTCTTCCGGATTTGGCCGAGGCTGAGCAAATCGAGCAGCGTATCGACGCTTCCAGAAAGATGCTTCGCAAGAGTGCCGTCAAGCGCATGAAGGAATCGGTGAACGTGAAGGCGGAAATGATCTACGTGGACATTCTCAACGAGATGGAGAGGATCGGCAACGACGCCCTAAACGTCGTTCATGCCCTCAACCATGTGGTCTGACTCGTCCGTCGGTTTCCGTTTGGCAAAGCCTTATACGGCCGAGGGTATCCACTGCTCGACTCTGTCTCTGATGAGATCGCGGATTTCGCGGGTCCGCTCTAATTTTGCTTCCTTCGTCCCTTGTAACGCGGACGGATCGGAAAATCCCCAATGCAATCGTTTGACTTCTCCTGGAAAAGTCGGGCATCGTTCCGCTGCCGTCTCGTCGCAGACCGTGATCAGATAGTCGAACTCTTTCGCTCGAGGGATGAAACGCTCGACGGAGTCGCAAGTGTGCTTCGAAATATCAAAGCCGACCTCCAGCATAGCTTCAGCGACGATTGGGTTTAAGGTCCCGGGCTCAATGCCTGCACTTTCCGCAGTGAACTTTCCATCGCCTAATTTATTAACAAAAGCTTCCG
>JABHOU010000103.1 GCA_018695085.1 Opitutia bacterium
CAGAACCACGGGATTCCCTTGCAGGTTAAGATTATTCCCGGTCTTCTGAAACTGGCGAAGGAGTTCGACCTGAAGGTGGTGGGCTCCAACGACGTGCACTACGTACGCGGCGAGGACTGGGACCCGCACGATGCTTTACTCTGCATTCAGACTGGATCGAAGCTGGATGACCCGAAGCGTATGCGGTACGACGGCAAGGAGTTCTACCTTAAGTCGCGGGAGGAGATGGAAATGATCTTTCGCGAGGCGCCCGAGGCAGTGACGAACGTTTTCGGCGTGGCGGAAATGTGCGACGTGAAGCTGCCCTTCGGCGAGAACAATTATCCGGTGTACCCGATGCCGGTGGAGGTTTCGAAGGAGTTTGCCGATCGTCCGTCCTACTTGAAGAGCCTTTGCGACAAGGGAATGGAGGAGCGCTACGAGCTTTCCTATCTGACAGAGGGGGATCGAGGCGAGGATACGGATGCCAAGGTCTTGGAGCTGAGCGAGCGGGTGGACTATGAGCTGAGCATCATCGATTCTTCGGGTTTTAACGATTATTTCCTGATCGTCGCGGACTTTATTAAGTGGTCTCGCGAAGAGGATATTCCGGTGGGCCCCGGACGGGGTTCCGGAGCGGGATGCCTGGTGGCCTACTTGTTGGGCATAACGGATATCGATCCTTTGCGGTTCGGCTTGCTGTTCGAGCGGTTTCTCAATCCCGAACGAGTGTCGCCACCCGATTTCGACATCGACTTCTGCATGCGCAGGCGTGGCGAGGTGATCGAGTACGTTCGGGAAAAGTACGGGCGGGAGTGCGTGGCCAACATCATAACCTTCGGTACCTTCGGGGCCAAGATGGTGATGCGGGACGTGGCTCGAGTTCGGGACGTTCCCTTTGCGGAGGCTGACCGTATGGCCAAGATGGTGCCCGACGACTTGAACATATCGTTGGCCGACGCGATCGAGAAGAACCCTGAGTTCAAGGCGGAGTACGAAAAGAACCCGATCTGCAAGCAAATCGTCGACACGGGCAAGGTGATCGAGGGCATGGTGCGCAACGTCGGCACCCATGCGGCAGGAGTGATCATCGCCGACCGACCGCTGCGGGAACTGGTGCCGCTTACCTTGCAGGATGGTATTTTGACCACGCAGTTCCCCAAGGATCCGGTGGAGGATTTGGGTCTTCTGAAGATGGACTTTCTGGGTCTGAAGACCTTGACCGTGATCGCCGAGGCGGAAGCCCATGTGAGGCGAGCCACGGGTGACGATACTTTCAGCGTGAGCAACGTGAGCCTGGAGGACGAACCCACCTTTGCCCTGCTGAACGAGGCCCAGACGATCGGCGTGTTTCAACTGGAGTCGGACGGCATGCGACGCCTATGCAGGCAGATGAATATCTCGAACGTGGACGAGATAATCGCCCTGATCGCCCTATACCGACCCGGTCCTATGGAGTGGATCCCCGACTACATCAAGGGAAAGGAGGATTCCTCGACCATTCGCTTTCCCCATCCTTTGCTGGAGGATATCTGCGAGGAAACCTACGGTGTGATGGTGTATCAGGAGCAGGTTATGGAAGCGGCCAAGCGCGTGGCTGGCTATACCCTAGGCGGTGCAGACATTCTCAGGCGAGCCATGGGAAAGAAGAAGCCCGAGGAGATGGCCAAGCAGCGAGAGATTTTCGTGAAGGGAGCCAAGGAAACCAACGACATCGACAAGAAGAAGGCGGACGAGATCTTCGATATTCTGGAGAAGTTCGCAGGCTACGGTTTCAACAAGTCGCACTCCGCGGCCTACGGAATAATCAGCTACCAGACGGCCTACCTGAAGGCGAACCACCCCGTGGACTTTATGGCGGGGGTGCTTTCCTGCGAGCTTGGGAATGCGGAAAAGCTTTCCCACTTCATCGGGGAATGTTCGGAGATGGGAATCTCGGTGCTAGGTCCGGACGTGAACGAATCGGGGGGAAGCTTCACTCCCGTTCACGGGAAGAAGGACGATAAGGGAAGCATCCGTTTTGGTCTTGCTGCGGTGAAGGGCGTGGGCGACGTCGCGGCTAAGTTGATCATTGCCGAACGGGAGGAGAACGGAGCGTTTGAGAGCTTCAGCGATTTCGCCGAGCGAGTGGATCCGAAGGCGGTGAACAAAAGGGTATTCGAATGCTTGGCGAAGACGGGATCATTCGATTCCTTGGGTGAGAATCGAGCGGCCCTGCTTTTGGATCTCGATCGTATTATGGGGGAGGCCCAGTTGCGACGGAAGGATCGTGATGCGGGGCAGGGGACCCTTTTCGACATGATGGGCGCCGACATGATGGATGCGGGACCTGTTTCATCGTCAACTTCGGATAACGGTTCCACAGGCGACGGTGCGTCCCAAGTAGAGG
>JABHOU010000294.1 GCA_018695085.1 Opitutia bacterium
AAGTCGGTGAGGTCGCGGACGGGGTAGTGGTTGGAAGTGCCTTGGTTAACTGCATTCCAAAGAATATTGAATCTCTCGATCGGATTTCCACCGAGATTGGCGACAAGGCCCGAGAATTGTCTCAGGGGTTGCGGTCCTTGTCGAGCTAAGGCTTTTGGGAAGTCTTTTCGTCTCGTGCTTTAATCTTATGGATGACGCCCCTCGGATTTACTTTGTCGCCGGGGTTACTGCGGTGGGCAAGACGGCTTTTTCCTTGGACTGGGCAGAGCGTGAAGGTGCTGAAGTTTTATCCTGCGACGCCCTTTTGTTTTATCGTGGAATGAATCTTGGGACTGCTAAACCTACGATTCTCGAACAGAATCGCGTGCCCCATCACGGGATCGATTTGTGCGAACCATCCGATTCCTTCGATGTTGCTCGCTATGTGGATTATGCCAAATCGAAAGTGAAGGAGATTCAAGAACGCGGTCGTCCCGTGCTAGTCGTGGGAGGGAGCGGGTTTTATCTAAAAGGTTTCTTTGAACCAGTTTCAGACGGGTTGGTGATTCCGGATGCGATACGCGAAAAAGTCGAACTTTTGGAGCGTGAGGAAGGGCTGGGTGGACTGCTTCACGAATTACGAGACCTTAACCCCGATGGTTTAGGTGATCTGGACGTAATGAACCCTCGCCGAGTCTCACGTTCTCTCGAACGGTGCCTTGCAAGTGGTGATTCGGTGATTGCGCTTCAAAGACGTTTCCTAGAAACCCCAAGCCCTTTCGACCACTATGTAAGGCGTTCTTGTCTTTTGGAGAGGGACTCTGCAGATTTGGAGAAACGGATTCGACTTCGTGCTGCCGCAATACTTAATGCAGGATTGGTGGAGGAAACCGAACATTTGCTTGAACACGGGTTGGGGGGGAATCCGACCGCCTGTCGAGCCGTCGGTTACCGAGAGGTTTTAGCCATGTTGGCGGGCAGTTTACCCAAAGATCAATTATTGGAGACCATCGTTCGTTCCACGTTGCAGCTGGCTGCGAAACAACGAAAATGGTTTCGAAATCAGTTTCATCCTGATGTTAGATTGGTAGCGGATGCAGGTAATTCTTTCTCGATAAACGACTTTCCTTTGGCACCCTAAACTTGACCCTGACCGTTTCACCATCCAAGATTGAACTTCTCCTCATTCTTTATCTCTTCACCTTTTCGATTCGATGGAACCCTTGTCCCGAATAGCCATCGTTACCAACGCCTCCAAAGTTGGTGCGGTCGAAGCTGCTTCTGCCTTGGCGGCGATTGCTCAGGCGGAAGGCGTTGAAGTTCGTTCAACTGCTGAATTTCCCCCATCCGAAGGTTTTCTGGAAGGCGTGGATGCCTGTTTCGTTGTGGGCGGTGATGGAACGCTTCTCGGAATGCTCGAAGAAGCCGTGCGTTTGAACGTACCCGTTGCCGGAGTAAAGCATGGGCAACTGGGATTTCTCGCTACTTTTTCTCCGGAAGATTTACGGCATCAGTTACCTCCCATCTTTCGCGGAGCTTATCAAGTTCGTCGTAGATCTCTGCTGAGGTGCAAGTTTGGCTCGGGGGATTCGCGATTGGCCTTGAACGACATTGTCGTGAAAAGTGGCTCCGATTCTCGGCTCGCTCGACTGGCGGTCCGGGTTGAGGACGAGCCCGTAGCCGAATATGCCTGCGACGGTGTCATCTTTTCTACGCCCACGGGATCGACTGCCTACAATTTGGCTGCGGGTGGTCCCCTTGTTCATCCTGCTGCCCACGTGGTTGTAATGACTCCTATTTCCGCTCATACTTTGACCAGCCGCAGCGTTGTTTTTCCTAGGGAGACTCGGCTTTTTGTGGAATCCGTGGGTGAACAGGATCCGCCTAGAGTTGCCGCGGATGGGCAAGACGCTTATGCTGGGTTTAACCCTTTGCCGCTCGAAGTGGTCGTGCCGGAAGAAACTTTTCCCCTCCTTGAGGAGGAGAACCATTCCCATTTCCGTGTATTACGGAATAAACTGAAGTGGGATTGACCCTCTGCATCGTGAAATAATCTTACTTTTTATGCTCTCCCCCGGCACACGCATCGGACCTGCTCGCATCCTTCGGCATTTGGGTGAGAATTTGTTTGGGGATGCCTATGAGGTGGTTGGGGAAGCTGGGAAAGGGAAGGGGGATCACTTTTTAGTGAAGGTCCTGCCTCGCGAGCTGTTGGAGGATCCCGGATTTTCGGATCACTTTCTACGCGAATGTCAAGTTGTCGAGCAGCTTGACCAAGATGGAATTGCCGCTCTCGACAGTTACGGTGTCACCAAATGGAAGCACTGGCTGCGTTATGCTTGGGAACCTGGACTGGAACTTGCCGCGGCGACTGAAGCTACGGAGGAAACTGATGGGCCTCCTGAGTTTCGCCGAGCGGCTTCCTTGTCGGAGTACATGGACGCGCGGGCCGAACCTTTGCTGGAGGAGGAAGTTCTAGCCATTTTGACATCCATCCTCCTTGCGCTTAGGAGTGCCCATGCCGTTGGTCTCATGCATGGCAACCTGAAACCGAGCAACGTGTTGCTGGGAATGACGGACGCAGGAAGCATGGATGCCCGGTTGACTGAGTTCAGCCTTTCCCGCTTAACCGGCGAAGAATGGTTTCGTGCTCGATGGAAGGCCGCCGAGGATGCGAATCCATCTGAGGAACTACCCGAGACCATGATTGCGTCTCGGGCAACTTTTCTTCATCGATCGCCCGAGGAACTT
>JABHOU010000654.1 GCA_018695085.1 Opitutia bacterium
CCACCCGCTCCGGTTATCAAGATGATGATACCTGCCGTACCGAGTGGACCTTCTAACGCCGAACTTAGTTTTTTTGAAAGCTCTTTACCGGGACCTTGGTGCTCTTGGACCAACTGTTTGCCAAGAAGCCATATCGCGATCCCCGCAGCACAAGACATGGCCACATTCGGGTTCCCAAGGAAGGACAAGTACTCAAAGATTGAAAGGTAACCTTCAGACTTTAGAAAGCTTCCCGCATCAGCCGTCTTCATCATCAGTTTCAAAACCGAAACTAGCGAGATCAAAACAACGGGCAAGGCTATGGGAAGAGAGGAAAAGAACAGTGGAGGCAATTCATCGTCCTTCTTATCGACGATCTTGCGGAGTTCCTCCTTGGAGGTTCCTGCCACGTCACGCATAGGGATCTGGTACTTGGCATCAAACCATGAGGCCATCTTAAGGACCAACAAAGCAGGCAAGATGCTAGCCACGAGTCCGGCGATCATGGCATACCCCAGATCCAGTTTCAGTCCGTCCGCAATCATGAGCGGTCCGGGAGTGGGAGGTACCATGGAATGGGTGATTGCTCCCGCACCCGCCATAGCCATTACGTACATAGTATAACTTTTTCCAGTCCGCAGGGCTAATGCTCGAGCCAACGGAATAAGCAAAAAGAAGACCGTGTCGAAAAAAACCGGGATCGAGAGTAGAAAGCCACTGAGCAAGAGCACGATACCGGCTCGCTTTTCGCCAAATACGCTCATCAGGGAACGCACCACTCGATCGGCTGCGCCACTGCCCATCATGCAGGTTCCAATAATAGCGGCCAGTGCGACAACTAGTCCAATTCCGCCAGCAGTATTACCGAAACCTATTAAAGACCATGTGACTGCCTTGCCCAAATCACTCGTGGGTTCACCGGCTGTGTCGTCCAATTGAACGCGAGAATGAAAAAGACCTTTGTTTTCAGTGGTCAGTTCCGGCAGTGGACCCGTCATCAATCCCACAAGGATCGCAGCAAGCATCAAAGTAAGAAAGGGATGGAGCTTCAGTTTCGTTATACCGACAACCACCCAGACTACGCTCACTCCAAGAATAACTAGCGGCCAAGTATCAATGTTGGAAGATGCAGTAAATTCAAGGATCGGTAAGCTCATGACGGTTCTATGATTTGGGAATACAAGGTTGATGATTACTCAAAACCGTAAAAGGAGAACTGCAAACCGTAAATTCCAAGACCGATGGAGTTTGTTCAAAAGAATACCTAGGGTTGCAACACGACCTTCAGCAGTCCTTCGTTGTTGTTTCGCAACCGGTCGAACCAAGAGGCACCGTCCTTTAGATCGGCCACTGCGCTGATTATGGGGTCCACCTTGATTTTTCCTGAAGCCACAGCCTCCAGTGCCAAAGAATATTCACCGGCGGAAGCGCAGGAACCCAGAACAGACAGTTCTCGCGTTACCACGGACTGCAAAGGAAAATTTATTTCGGGCGCCAAATTGCCCACCAAGCAGGTTGCCCCACCCTTTCGCAAGACGTCTATGGCCAGACTCACGGTATCAGTCACCCCAACAGCCTCGACGGAAACATGAGCACCCTCCCCATCCGTTAACTCTTTAATCGTTGCCACAATGTCGTCTTTTCCCGGAACCAGTGTTTGATCCGCTCCAAGTTCCTTCGCCAAGGCTAATTTGTCCTCGGCCAAATCTATAGCAAAAACATAACCGCATCCTGCTGCCTTGAGGGCCTGGACGAGGAACAGACCGATCATCCCCGTACCTACCACTACACCTGTTTCTCCACCTGCTACCGGCAGACGACTCACTCCATGTAGAGCAATTGACACGGGTTCAGCCAATGCAGCTTGTGCAAAAGTCACTTCGTCAGGGATGGAACACACACCAAAATGAGGTACTACAACTCTCTCGGCAAAGGCGCCGTGACGCCTATAATCCTCACAGGACACTCCAATCACCTGCCGATTGCCACATAGATTAACCAAACCTTTCTCGCAGTAATCACACTCCCCGCAATAAGTAGTTGAGTCAAAGGTCACACGGTCGCCTGATTTCCACTCCGTAACGCCGGCACCTACATCGACCACCACTCCGGAAGCCTCGTGTCCCATGATGATCGGAGGGCGGCGACGCCCCGTGCTGCCATCCATGCCGTGCACGTCGCTACCGCAGATTCCGCATGCCTTCACGTCGACGAGAACGTCTTTTTCCCCAACAATTGGATCGGTAGCGTCTCCGTACTCGAATCTTTCGTAATCTACTAAGGTAAGTGCCTTCATTCATTCAATGATTAAGCGATGGAAAAGCACCTAACAACGCCAAAGTGAAAGGAGAGAAAGATCTAGGATTTATCTCACCTCGAACGAACCGTCCTTACACCTAGAGACCAGTCGCTTCAATTCCAACATGGTTAGTGCCGCCGCCACCTCGTGAACAGGAAGACTGGTCCTCTCACAGAGACTATCGGAAGTAAGTATCGAGCCGTCATTTAGACAGGCGTAAACTGTGCTCTCGCAAGAGGAGAGGTTGTCGGGGGCAGCCTTGCCAGAAGAAGCATCGGAATCGCCGACCGACAACGAAGCATTCAAAGACAGCCCCAAACTTGGAGCCACTTCCTCGATTACCTGTTCGGCATGTGTCACTAGCGTGGCGCCTTCGCGAATAAGTTTGTGGCAACCGACCGCGGTAGGTTGATCGGCCCGACCTGGCACAGCGAACACTTGTCGTCCCTGCTCGCCGGCAAAGCGTGCTGTAATCATGCTGCCACCAACCGCTGAGGACTCAACCACGACGACTCCCACGCACATTCCAGCAACTACGCGATTGCGCATCGGGAAAGTCTGTCGATCGGCCCGTCGGCCAAAGGGAAACTCAGAAACCACCGCCCCTGTCTCAACGATACGCCGATAAAGATTCAAATGCTCAGGGGGATAAATAACGTCGAGACCGCATCCGAAAACCGCAACCGTGCGCCCACTTGACTCCAAGGCTCCCTCGTGAGCAGCAGCATCGATCCCTCGAGCCATACCACTCACAACGCAAAAACCGCTATTTGCCAGACCTGACGCAATGCGACGTGCCATATTTTGTCCATATAGGGTTGGCTGTCTCGTACCGACGATAGCTACACAAGGTTCCCGAGGAGGAGAACCTTGACAATAGAGCCCTATGGGCGGATCAAAAGTCTCAAGAAGGGCTTGGGGGTAATCCCCATCCTCAACGGTTATGAAACGAGCCCCATGTTTAGCGATTCGACCGCGTTCCAGCTCCAGCCAGTTGCCATCTCTCCATCCTTGGATCCCCGACGTCGCTTTTTTGCCGACACCTTTGACGCTCATCAATTCCGCTTCCGATGAATGAAGAACCGATACGGGATCCTCGTTAAATCTTTCAAGCAACCTACGCATCATCACCGGACCCACGCCTTGCATTCCGTTCAGGATGAGGAAAGCGTCCTCACGAGACATATATGCAGTAGACTTAGTCACAAACCAAGCAGGAAGGTTTAGTTGCGTAAAGATGCCAAGCAAAATAAATTACTTTGCCTGAAGATACGATCTTTGCATGGTGAAAATGATGACAGGCAGGGTTGAAATCATCGCATTATTCATCTCAGAAGGACATGATTTTAAAGGACGCCACGGTTTGGGCAGATCTCA
>JABHOU010000204.1 GCA_018695085.1 Opitutia bacterium
CAGATGGCATCGTGGCGAAACGCCTTTTCCTGACGTTTAAGAAATTCGTGCCGTTTGCCTGGCAAACCATTCAGCCCGCTCAAAGTCATGGCCAGCCAATCGCAAGGTCTTCGCCAAGTTCAAAAGCAGACTCAGAATCTAGTTCTGGCTCCGCAACTCCGGCAGTCTCTGAAAATCCTCCAAGTGCCTGCTCAGGAACTCCGAACAGCCATACTTGAAGAACTTCAGACTAACCCGGTGCTAGAGGAATTGGCAGGAAACGACGAAAGCCTCGACGCAGAGGTGGTAGAGCAGGAGACGCCCGAGTCGCCTGAAGACAATTCGGGAAACGATGAAATCGGCGAACCTCGGGATGGCGAAGTGGACAACGAGGTTGTTTCCGACGCCGACGACGATTCCGATCGGGAGTCGGCCGACAATCTCGAGGAAATGGACTTTGACGATGAATTCGCCGTCCTTAACGAAATGCAGGAAGACCTTCGCGAACATTACGAGGCGGAGTACGAGGGAGAGGCACAACTGGCCAATTCGCAAGCCGATCAAAAAAGGCAGTTTTTCTTCGACTCGCTTGTTGAGGAAACTTCCCTTCAAGAACACCTGATGGGGCAACTGAAGCTGGCCGATGTTGCCGAAAACGAACTTGAGGCCGCTCGCTACCTAGTCGGAAGTCTTGATGAAAACGGATTTCTTTCAGCCCCTCTTTCCGATCTAGCTCTCACCTCCGAACTCCCTCTTTCTGATCTGCAAAACGCTCACGCGACCCTCAAGACCTTCGATCCATTGGGTATAGCCGCTACCGATCTTAGGGAGTGCCTTTTGCATCAACTTGAGCAAAACGGTGAAGCCGAGTCTCCCGCCTATGTTGTCGTTCGTGATCACTTGGACCTCCTTCTTCGCCGACGCGTACCTGATCTTGCGCGTAAGCTTTCCCTTCCTAATGACAATATTCACGAACTGATCGAGCGAATCGCCGAACTGGATCCTGCGCCGGGGCGGCGATTCTCCATAGATACTAACCATTCGATCTCACCCGACGCCACTGTGGAGCGGATTGGCGATGAATGGGTCATATCTCTGACCAACGATTTCATTCCCCGCCTTCGCATAAACAAGATCTACAAGGACCTCATCGCCAAAGGTAAGCTCGAATCCAAAGAGAAGGATTATGTCCGCAATCAAATGCGCTCTGGCAAATTTCTGATCAACGCAATCGAGCAAAGGCAAAACACCATCGAGCGCATCACTCAAAAATTGATTGAGCGTCAAACGGAATTCTTCGAAGAAGGCGCATCCTCCCTCAAACCTCTCACCATGGCCGAAATGGCCGAGGAAATCGGCGTGCACGAAACCACCATTTCTCGAGCCATTTCAAGCAAGTACCTCCAGACTTCGCACGGTATCTTCCCCTTCAAATACTTTTTCACTCACGGCTACGTCGGCAAGGACGGAGACCTCGTCTCCAATACGAGCGTCAAGGAATTGATTGGCTCCATCATCGAGAAGGAAGACCCTGCCAAACCTCTCAGTGACCGAAAAATAGTAGATATCCTCGCCGAACGAGATATGAAACTCGCTCGCCGCACAGTCGCCAAGTACCGGGAGCAACTAGGTATCCTCCCCACCAACCTTCGTCGTCGTTACTAACGGCCCCTACTTTTCAATAATCGGCGATATTCAGTACAATGACCACCGTCGATACCCTATCCCGACACAGTTTGCCGCTTCTTATCGACGCATCCTCGCAAGTTCAGGTTGGAATCCCCGACTGCAACGGGTGGCGCAATCTCGAAAGGGAGGAGAAACCTGCCTTGGAATCTCTCTTTGTCGCGATTTCGAGATCTCTGGAACAAATCGACTCCTCAGCCACCGCGATCGATGCCATCCTGTTTTGCGAAGGTCCCGGTTCCACGCTCGGACTCCGCATTGCCGCGACGGCAGTAAAAACCATCCTTCGTGAAAACGAGCCTTCCCCCACCCTGTTCACCTACAATGCTTTAGATCTCGCCGCTATTATGTCCAACGACTTCTCGCGACCCATATTGGCGCCTTTCAGGAAAGGGAAAAGATTACTACGCAGTCCCATCTCGAATTCCGCCATCGGCTCGATTGAGGTTCTCGAAGAACCCATTTCGGAATCACTTGCGACGGAAGCCTTTCACCTTCCCTCTCTTCGATCATGGGAAACCTTGCCGGAAGGGCTGGATGTCCTCGACTACGATATTTCCCTTATCGCGGGTCTTTCTGGATTAGCCCCTATCCTGCGACATGCTGAGATGCCGGAGGTGTTCACGCCCCTGCCTGCCGAGTTCCGCAAATGGAAACCCGCCCGCGACCTATCGCCTAACTAGAATGTCATGCGTTGCTGGGCCGAAATTGACCTTGCCGCCCTCGAGCGGAACCTAGGCCTGATCCGGGCCGCTTTGCCTCAAGGCATTCGCTACGTTTCGGTAGTCAAGGCCGATGCCTACGGGCATGGCATTCATCCCACCGCGGCCCGCCTCATGCAAAGCGGGGTCGATCTCTTTGCCGTGGCCAATGTTCGCGAAGCCACTGAAATTCGTGAAATGGGCTCGGGTTGGCCCATTCTCGTGCTCGGTCCCCTGTTGCCCGAGGAAGACCGATCCCTAGCCACTCACGACCTAATCGCCACCATATCCTGCGCCAATGAACTGGATCGCTTTGCGGCAGTTGCCCGAGAGGCAAACAAAACGCTGCCCATACACCTGAAAATAGACACCGGGATGGGCCGAATGGGGGCCTGGTGGGAAGACGCCGTGCCTCTGCTTCAAGACGCTCAATCAAGACCCGAGCTGAAACTGGAAGGTGCTCTCACTCACTTTGCCGACCCCAAGGACATTGAATTCACCGGGCAACAACGAAAAATCTTTCTCGATATCCTTCGCGAGCAAGACCTTCTGGGAAAACCCGATTTTCTCGTCCATGCCGACAATTCGTCTTCCCTGCGCACGCTTTCCTCCGAGGACCCCTGCAATGCTGTTCGTATCGGTCTCCACCAGTTCGGAATCGCGCCTCCCGCAGGTTCCCCTCTAGCCGATCTCAAGGTAGACCCCGTGTTCTCGTTTCACGCACGTTTGGCCCTAGTGAAAAATCTTCCTACGGGAGCATCCGTGAGCTATGGTCGGGAGTATGTACTCGAGCGGGATTCGCGCATCGGCATATTGACCGCTGGATATGGCGACGCCATTCCCCTTCCCTGCGGAAATCGAGCGGATGTCCTTCTGCGTGGTCGTCGCCATCCCATCGTGGGACGCGTTACGATGGACCAGACCCTCGTAGACCTCACTGATGCTGATGAAGACCTGCAACCAGGGGAACTCATAACGCTCATCGGTTCGCAAGGGAGTGAAAGGCTACCGTTACCCGAGCTTGCCGCTCATTCGGAAACCTCCCCATGGGAACTCCTTTGCTCCGTAACCAAGCGCGTGCCCCGCGTTTACAAGACCACCCGGACTTAGCGAGGGCCGTTTAGCCCCTATCAGAGGTCCACGTTGCCCTTCACCTTTTCAACGATGCCGTCTAGTTCGGCAATGCAGGTAGCTCGGCGGTCATAGGCATGCTGGCCGTCCTCGGGGCAACCGTAGGGTGACACCCAGCCCATGCCTTTTTCCTCATGTGTCTTGTGCACTTCGCGAAGCCAATCCGCGATTCTCTCTAAATTGGCGAGTATACGATTACCTTCTTGTGGCTCTTCATGCGGATTCCCGTAGGGGGCTCGGCTTACAACGTTGCCTTCCTCGTCCTTCGATTCCTCCCATGCAATCTCTGCCGTCTCGCACGACTCCCAAAAGCGAATCTTGCCGAAATCCACGCAACCTTCGGTTACAGCTTGCGCCATAGCCTCGATCTCCGGTACAGCTACCTCGGCGAAGGATTCCTCCCCTTCGTCGCCATTCACTTTCTCTTCGGCATCCTCCAAAAGGCGAACCTTCTCGTCAAATGCTTTGGCAACTGCCTTTACGAACGAGTAGTTCACCTGTGCCTTCAAGTCCCCGTCGAGCATTAGGTCAACATAGTCGAATTCGAGTTCCTGAGAGCCTTGCGGGTCCTGCTTTTCGGAGTCCTTCCCATTCTCGGCAATGGACTTTTCCGGACTTAGGTCTCCTTCTTCTCGAATGGAAGAAGGGTCGGTTTCTGCATGTGGTTCGTTCATATGAAACAAGAAGTTGAAAATAACCTTGGTTAAACTGTTGAGCCGTTACGGGCAATTTCTTTTGACCGTTCAGTCGAAAATCGAATTTCTACAATTTTTCATTTATATTAACTGAGACCAGGAGACCCAAGGAATCACTTTGTCAATAAACATCCTCAGCAGATTTATTTGCTTGCACGGACTGGGTCGGCTTCTTCTTGGATGCCTTTGATCCCTATTTTCACTCAATATCTAGGTCAGTCCCATGTGTTTAATGATTGGGCAAAGGAGCGGAGTGGCGGACGAGTGCAGAGGATCGTTGGTAGAGGACGTCGAAGACGGTTCCCGACCGGACGGCTTTTCCTTTTCTGACGGCATCTTCGTCGATGGGAGTCTCAACCATCGTTACTTCCCGTACGAGCAGGTACTTGTCGGAGTAGTCTTCCAGGATGCCCCATTCCTTGCAGGGGTTGTCGTTGGAACCGCTCTCCACGACTACATGTCGGCCACGATAAGTTTCGAGCACAGGTTCCCATGCGTTGGGAATGACACCAGTTAGGGATCGGCTCATCTCGGACAGTTTTTTGTCGGCGTTCTTGACGTCGGATAGGTTGCTTCCCTTGGTGAGGGTTCCGATGATGACGTTGAGGGACTGCCCGAAGGCATCGCGCACCATGTTGTAGAGGTTGAGGGAAGCGCGGCGTGCACGATCGAAGAAATTCGGGTTGCGAATACGGGTGAGAATTCGGCGCCGTTCGGCGCCGGCACGGGTGTCCTCGGGGGGGGTCGGACGAGCGATGCGAGTGAGTTTGTCGACCTCCGCTTGATGAAGGACGAGCGAGGATACGAGACCCGATGCTTCTTTCCTGGGTTGGTCGTAGAGGAGTTCCAAGCCACTGGCGAATGGTCGAAGGACGCCGGCTCGCCAGAGCCCGTCGGTGCGCCGAAGGAATACGAGATCGCCCTGAAATTTCTTAAGGCATGCGTCTCTGGCACGTCGCTTGAGAGCGGCTCCGAGTAGAGC
>JABHOU010000167.1 GCA_018695085.1 Opitutia bacterium
ATTGGAGGAGCGTCCCTTACGCCAAAGTCCTTCTGCGAAATCGTACAAGCTGCCTTGGACTTGGAAGGTTAAGCATGATCCCCCTTGAGGGGTGACACTCATCAGGACTTAATGACTCTACTGCCTAACCATGCTATATTGCCTCAACACAAGCACGATAAAGCCTCAGTCATTGATCGACAAAATCTTGCTCGCAGGCAAAGCGGGATATGATGGCATTGAACTCTGGCTGAACGACGTCCTCGAGCATGTAGCTCGCGGAGGAGAGGTTTCCGATGTGGAGAAAGCTATATCGGACAACGGTCTCATTGTTCCTTCCGTTATTGCAATGCGGCAATGGGGGGACTTCCAAGGTTGGGAGCATCAACTGGTAATGGACGAAGCAAGGCGTCGATTTGCACTTGGCGCGAGACTTGGAGCTCCCTTTATCGTCGCCACTCCACCCATGGAGTCGATCGAGACCGAACATCTCCCTGAGCGATATCGCGAATTACTGGAAATTGGTCGAGAGGAAGGCATTAGACCTACATTTGAATACATCAGTTTTTTCCAATCGGTATACTCCCTTGGCAAAGCATGGGAAATCGTTGAGCAAACGGATGATCGTGATGCAACTCTTATTCTGGATGCCTTTCACAACTGGAACAGTGGATCCACACTCGACGAATTAAGGGCTATCCCACTCGACCGAATAAGTCATTATCACATAGACGACGCTCATCCCGACAAGCCTGCGAAATCCCAAACCGATCCTGACCGAGTGATGGTAGGAGACGGGCAA
This sequence comes from Opitutia bacterium, assembly GCA_018695085.1. GTDB lineage: Bacteria > Verrucomicrobiota > Verrucomicrobiia > Opitutales > Seribacteraceae. The sequence continues at coordinate 782 of JABHOU010000167.1, forward strand.
ATCGACCTACCGGCCGAAATTGCAGTTCTTCGTGAAATGGGTTATGATCATACGGTTAGTCTCGAGCTCTTTAACGCGGAGCTTTGGTCTGCAGATCCCTTGTCCGTAATATCAACCGGACTGGAGCGCATGAAGGCTCTCTTCGAATGCTAATCTGTCTTTTTCTTGATACCGATCGAGTTGGCGCAATCGAGTAATTTTGCCGCTAACCCAAAGCGAAGGTTCTTTAAGGAGTGGTGCACTTCGGACACTTTGAAATGTTCAAGTAGGGTTAGAATTACGATCAGGGCGGTGGGCATAATATCCGCTCGCTCTTTCTGGAGTGGGGGAAATCGATCGACGCGCTGATCAATGGTCAAGGAGCCGAATTCGGTTGAAAAGGTTGCCAAATCAGAAGAAGAAATAATTGAGCAATTATCGAAAGAGATGTTTTTAGCTTCGGCAAAAATAGCTCGAACTGTTGCGAATGCGCCGCCGGTCACAATCATGAACAATGGAGAAGGAGGAAGCGGAAAGCCACTAGAGCAAAGAGCTTGGCGCACATGATCGGCAATCTCATCCCTCTCCGATTGAACGGATGCCCCATTCGCATTGCTCACGAATCGCTTGGTAAGACGTACGGCACCCAGTGGAAGACTAACCGTGCTTCGAACGATTCGGCTTTCAACGCGAATGAGTTCCAAACTTCCGCCCCCAAGGTCACAAACCAGATAGTTTGAGCGATTGGAAAACGAACTGTCTGTGCCCACTCCCAAGGCAATGCCGACCGCTTCTTCGTCGCCCGAAATAATATCCAATTCATAACCAGTAGAATCGCAGACTTTTTCTGCAAAAAGCTTACCGTTCATGGAGTCGCGCACGAGGCCCGTCGCCACGATTCGAACATGTAAAGGTTCGTGCGATAGTGACTCTTCAACCAACCTCTCTATTGCTTTCAGAGCTGAATCCATGCCATTCGCAGTCAAGATGTGTCCATCGGTCGAAAGCTCACTCTCTATTCGTGTGGCTTCACTCCTCTCATGAAGTACTTTTAGGTCACCTAGCGAAGACAACTCCGCGACAAGCAACTTTATCGTGTTGCTCCCAATGTCAATAACAGCAACCGCTCCCTCAGGCTCTAGCGACCTCTCTTGCGTCATCTGGTCAACGAACTGGCCAGGAGTGGGCTAAAGCACATAACCTGCGGGCCCTACGATCAAGACAAATTCACCTTTGACCTTCTTCTCGGCAAAAGGAATCGTAAAGTCTGTGATTTTTCCTATGTAAAAAGTCTCGTGCATTTTAGTGATTTCGCGAGCAATGCAGATAATCCTGGCGGGCCCAAAAACATTTTCAATATCGGCCAATGCCTTTGCCACTCGGTACTTGGATTCGTAGATGACGAGAGAGCCAGGGAAATCGTTCCACTGCTCAAGAACCCTGCAGCGCCCAGCACTTTTATTCGGAAGGAAACCGAGGTAAAGGAACTTGTCGGTAGGCAAACCGGACACAGCTAGAGCTGTTATCGCCGCATTTGGACCGGGCACGGGAACAACTGGCAAATTGCGTCGACGACATTCCCTTACCACACGAAAGCCAGGATCTGAAATTGCCGGAAAACCTGCATCGGACACGAGACCAATCTTTTCACCACGCTCAATTCTATCCACTAGCTCAGGAGCTTTGCGACGTTCATTTTCCTCTCTGTAAGAAGTCGTCGGCACTTTGACCCCCAGATGAAACAGCAGTTTCGCTGTTACTCGGGTATCCTCACAAGCGATCAAGTCGCATGTTGCTAAAGTTTCTTTTGCACGAGGTGAACAATCTCCGAGATTGCCAATTGGTGTTGCAACAAGATAAAGGGAGCCAGTGGCTGAACTCTCGTCCCCGGAATTCACTAGGGCGAATGGGACAGTTTCGACTTAGCGACGGAATCCGCCTTTGTCAAAGCCACCCGGAAGACTATATTCCCAATTGGCAGGTCGCCCCTGAGGCATTCGAGAATCGTCCGGAGTTGCCGTAAAGCAACCTGTAGTGGAAAGAATAATACCTGACAGAACGAATAAAACAGCTAGTTTATTTATCATGGTCTGAAAATTGCCAGCAAGAAAGTATTATAAAGTTTTATTTGTTTGCGGAACAATCTGAATCACATCACCGGGGCGGAGACGTGAAGGATTCCCGAATCTAGGAAGGATATATGCCAACGAATAACTATTCGCAGAGCTTTGAACTTTTATTCGAGCCGTAGCTTCTTGGGCCTTATAGATTGTCCAAATGCCCCCCCGGGCGATGCCTTTTTCCGAACCGACGGGAAGCATAAGCATTCCCGAACTTTTATCAATGCGCGCTATGCTAGTGGCAAGGCCGTACTTACTTACCTCCTCGAGTGTGGTGACAGCACCTACAGGTCCAGAAGGAGGGGGCGGGGCATTCAGGTCTTCTCCAATTCCGGCAAACACATTATCCGTTTTGTTTGCATCACCAGCGACATTTGCACCTGTCTGTTGCTTCATCATGTAGTCGATTCCAGTCTGGTAACCACGTTTTTCGGCAATCTGAATCTCACGGGTAAGCTCATTGACTTTAGTGCCGTGCTGAGCCTTTAGTTCATCAATTTGGGCCAGTCGTTGTTGGTCTAGGTCCTGCTTTTCCTTTTCCAATTGGGCAGTCAAATCCTTCAAGCCTTTCACTTCAGTTTCAAAAGCCTCTTTCTCTTGTTGGCGTTCTTCCTTCTCATTCGCTAGATCGGCTTGTGAGCTTTGGAATTTAAGTTCGAAATCCCTTGAGGAAGCTTCCCACTTTTCTTTCTCTTCCTTCATATTGTCATACAAACGTTGAGATTCACGTAGTGCGCGATCGCGGTCTGCTGTCATTTGACGAGAACTGTAAAGTTCAGAAAGGGTATCTTTTCGGGCTTTGTAAAACTTCCCAAGCAAAGTGCGAAGTCTGTTGTGATGGGAGACTCCCGGAATGAAGTTTCCCTTCTCATCCGTTTGATTCTCCTTATATAAATCAATGTCAGCGAAATTATTTTTGAGATTGCCGATCGACTCAGGCTCAGCTTTCAAAATAGGGCTTTTCTTTGGGTCGGCAACATCC